>CAZMJZ010000095.1:0-5265 GCA_964566845.1 uncultured Dehalococcoidales bacterium
TCTCCCTCCTAATCTTTTTATTACCACTTGGCTTATGTTAACTTAAAGCCTCTCGCAAGCTTAAAATAAAGGCTTTAAGCGAGGAGAGGGTGGCATCCTCTTCCATCAACTGTATGAGGCGGCTACCCACAATGACACCATCAGCTACTTTTGCTACCCGATTGGCTTGCTCTGGCGTAGAGATGCCGAAGCCAATGCAGAGAGGTTGCCGTGCCTTTTGCCTGACTCTTTTAACGAAATCCTCTAGCTCTGGAGGCAGAGTTTGCCTGGCTCCGGTAACGCCGGTGAGGGAAACCAGGTAAATAAACCCTTGAGACCTGGTGGCGACCATAGAGATGCGTTCCTCAGTACTGGTGGGAGCTAAAAGATATATGAGGTCGAGGTCATGCTTGCGGGTGACGGCTTCCAACTCTGCTCCCTCTTCCAGTGGTAAGTCAGGGACTATTAGTCCATGAATTCCTGCCCCATTGCAAGCCTGACAGAAAGCTTCCACCCCGAAGTTAAATACCGGATTATAATAAGTCATAAATACCAGTGGCGTAGACAGCTTCTTTCGTAACTGGCAAGCTAATTCCAGGCAAAGTTGCGGAGTAACACCCTGCTTAAGCGCTTGATAGCTTGCTTTTTGAATGGTGACACCGTCAGCTAATGGGTCAGAGAAGGGGATGCCTAGCTCAATAATATCACATCCATTGCTTGCTAAGACGGACGCCACTTCAAGAGAAGCGCTCATATTGGGATAACCTATGGTAATATAGGCAATCAGCGCCTTATAACCTGGTCTAAAGACAGATGCAATACGGCTCATGATTTCATACCTATTGCTTGACAGACAATGTCCAGGTCTTTATCGCCTCGACCGGAAAGATTGATGACTACGAGTTCATCCCGTGACAGCTTGGCTGATAATTCAGCGGCATAGTAGATAGCATGGGCTGGTTCCAGCGCTGGAATTATACCCTCGGTGCTACATAGGAGGCGGAAGCCTTCTAATGCTTGACCGTCAGTAACTCCTACGTAGCTGGCGCGACCTGTATCTGCGTAGTAGCTATGTTCAGGCCCTACCCCTGGATAGTCCAACCCTGGGGCAATGCTATGGGTTGTCAATATCTGACCATTTGTATCCTGCAACAGATATGACTTAGCTCCGTGTAATACTCCGACATTGCCCGCAATTATCGATGCCGCGTGTTGGTTGCTCTCCAGACCTTGCCCGGCTGCCTCAACGCCAATGAATTTGACACTTTTCTCATTAAAGAAGGGATGGAACAAGCCTATGGCATTGCTACCACCCCCCACGCAAGCAATTAGGTAGTCAGGCAGGCGGTGATATATACTCATGACCTGCTCCTTCGTTTCTTGTCCAATCACCGATTGAAAGTTGCGCACAATCATGGGATAGGGGTGCGGACCTACAACTGAACCAAGGAGGTAGTAGGTATTGTGGACATTGCTTACCCAGTCACGAATAGTCTCATTGATGGCATCCTTTAAAGTACGACTGCCTGAGGATACAGGGCGCACTTCGGCACCTAGTAGTTTCATTTTAAGGACATTGGATGACTGGCGTTTAATATCCTCTTCTCCCATATATATGATGCAGTCCAGACTCAGCATGGCGCACACGGTAGCCGTAGCTACCCCGTGCTGTCCGGCACCGGTTTCAGCAATAATTCGTGTTTTACCCATATACTTAGCCAGTAGCCCTTGCCCTAAAGCATTATTAATCTTGTGGGCTCCGGTATGAGTGAGGTCTTCACGCTTAAGTAAGATAGTAGCCCCGCCTATTTTCGCTGAGAGCTGTTGAGCTGGGTACAGGGGCGTAGGGCGACCAATATACTCCCTACATAGCTGGAGGAATCGTTGCTGGAAGTCTGAATTAGTGATGGCTTCAGTGTAAGCTTGGTTAAGCTCGCTAAGGGCTGGCATTAGCGTCTCGGGCACGAACTTCCCCCCAAACTGCCCAAAGTAACCACCAAGGTTAGGTAGCTGTCTATCCTTTATTGTCATCAGCCCTCCTTACTGCTTTAATAAAAGTTCTGATTTTAGCTATATCCTTAACACCTTCTGTTTCCACACCCGAGGAGACATCCACTCCCCAAGGTGTCACTATCTCAATTGCTTGGGCTACATTCTCCGACGTAAGACCGCCAGCTATAATCACTTGGAACTGCTCCGCTGCCTGCTGAGCCAGCCTCCAGTCAAAGGTCATTCCTGTACCGCCATACTTGTCTTTGACCTGGGAATCAAGGAGGCAGACACACCTTTGGCTGGATAGTATTCCTGCCCCTCTAGCCAAATCCCTACAGATTTGCTCAGGGCGCTGCCCCGGCATTATCCGGATTGCCTTAATTAGCGGCTTAGTAATTTGGCGGCAGTATTCCCAGGATTCATCACCACTTAGCTGAACCCAGTCCAGATTGCAGGAACTGGCAGTCATGTTTACCTCAGAGGCGGGCATATTGACAAAAACGCCAACTACTACGGTATCCTCACTGCATTTCTTGACGGCACTGACTATCTCGCTTGCCTCGGTAGGTACTACCTGTCTAGGGCTAGGGGCAAAGACTAGCCCGATAAAGTTGCTCCCGGCTTCAATGGCGGCTAAGGCGTGAGTCTTATCTCTAATTCCACAAATCTTGACTTGGGTCATAAAATTAGCTCCCTCATCTTGTTCTGGATATCACTAGCAGTGACCAGCGCCTCACCCACCAGCACAACATTAACCCCCCACCCCTTCAGCTTTTCCACATCACTTCGGCTGCTGATGCCGCTCTCACTAACCACAATTAGTTGTCGTGGAATGAGGGGTCGCAAGCGGTGGGTGGTATTAATGTCAATAGTGAAGGTATCGAGGTCTCGGTTATTGATGCCAATGATTTTTGCCTGGCTAAGGAGTGCCCTTTCTACTTCGTCTTCGTTATGAACCTCAACCAGACACCTTAAACCGAGGCTGTGGCTTAGCGAGATGAGTTCCTCAAGCTGTTCCTGGTTTAGAATAGCCACTATCAGAAGCAGGGCGTCAGCCCCATAAGCACTGGATTCATATACCTGATATGGGTCAAATATGAAGTCCTTTCTCAGCAGGGGAAGACGAACCTCCTCTCTGATTGCTGCCAGATAATCAATGCTGCCTTCAAAGTAGTTTGCCTCGGTTAGCACTGATATAGCCGCCGCACCCCCTTGAGCATAGCTTTTAGCCAGCTCAACCGGTTTAAAATCAGGGCAGAGAACCCCTCGTGATGGGGATGACCGCTTTACCTCGGCAATCAACCGGGTACGGTTACCGTCAAGAGACAGGGCAAAATCAAGCGGCGCCTTCCGCCGGGCAATGCTTTCCTGCAAAGCGGATAGGGGCATGCTCCTCTTCCTTTGCTCAACCTCCTCCCTTTTTTGACTGATAATTTTATTCAGCATCTCTTCTAACTCAGGCTCTGACTGAGCCTGACCAGCCCGTCAAGCTTTTCTAGAGCCTGTCCGCTGTCAATAACTTCTTCGCCAAGGCGAGCACCTTCTTTGAGGTCTGAGGCTTGGTCACCGGCAACCAGTGCGGCAGCGGCGTTCATCACTACCACATCCCGCCTGGGACTTCTCTCTCCACCCAGAATACGGCGTAGCATCTCGGCGTTCTCCTTGGGTGTCCCACCTTTAATTTCTGCCAGGCTTGCCTCATTGAATCCAAAATCCTGGGGGGAAACCTGGTAAGGCGATGATGCCTCATACTGGTTAACCTCCCATATCAGCGATTTTCCACTAATTGAGATTTCATCCATACCGTCTATGCCGTGCAATACCAGGGAATGCTTTGTGCCCAGGCGGTGGAGTGCAGAAGCAATCTTACTCCCCAGCTCCCGGCTGGGAACGCCAATAATCTGAGACTCGGCTCGGGCAGGGTTGGTCAGGGGTCCGAGAATATTAAATACGGTGCGGATTCCAATCTCGCGGCGTGGGGCAGTAGCATACTTCATCGCCGGGTGGAAGACGGGGGCAAACATAAAGCCAATGCCCACCCTCTCCAGACACTCAGCTACCGCCTCAGCCCCGAGGTCAATCTTAATTCCCAGTGCCTCAAGGACATCGGCGCTACCGCAGTGGCTGCTCATTGCCCGGTTGCCATGCTTGGCTACCTTGAGTCCGGCACCGGCGGTAACAAAGGCAACGGCGGTGGAGATATTGAAGGTGGCTGAGTTATCACCACCGGTGCCGCAGGTATCCACCACCGGTGGGGTTGCCAATACCGGGATTGCCTTAGCCCGCATGACGCTGGCCAGACCGGCAATCTCATCTACTGTCTCCCCCTTGATTCGCAGCGCCGTAACCAGGGCACCAAACTGAGCCGGCGTCGCCTCGCCGCTCATTATCTCTTCCATCACCCCCGCTGCCTGCTCAAAAGTAAGCGAGCGACCAGAAACTAAACTGTCTATTGCTTCTTTAATCATTTTCTGTATCATCCTTTTGAGTATAGACTACGTTGGGTTTCCAATCTACACCATCACGATATATGTCCATAAATGCTATCCACATGTCTCCTAATTCATCAAAGTAATTGACACTAAGTAATAATGTATCATCATTAGATATATTATCCGAATGCTTTACTCTACATATTGAGACATTCTTTTTCTCTCCAACACGTAAACTATTGATATTTTTCTCTGAATAAACATAGTTTCCACCAGAGCAACTGATAAATAATCCTCTTGCTACGCCGTTCCCAATGTTTTTTATTTCTATGTTAATCTCTAGAGGAGGTTCAGTCTTATCGGTATCACTGCGCTTCATTCCAGTGGTTGTCATATCCAAAGATGGTCGGATGGTTAAACTTACAGTTTCTTTCAGTATTTTTGTTTGCGATTTCGTCTCCTCAGCCATTTTCACGCTGGCTTCTGCCTGCTCAGATGCTGAAAGTGCGTACATAGCAGTAACGAACACAAGAACAATTAAGGTTAATATTTCCAGTACTCCTCCGAGGGTTATCGGACTAGACCAATCAATTAAATCAAACACTGCTAGGATAATAATTGCTGCGATTAAAACAAGGAGAAGAATGAGAAGTATGCTTATTCGTTTTTCCATCCTTTTTCCCCTTTTCAAAGGTCACCTCCCAGTTATTTGCCCCAAATATTAAGAGCTTGTTTATCTACCTCACCCCTTTAATCCCCCTCTCCCTTATGGCTTTTGGGAGATTATCATCTCCGTCTCCCCCTTTGGAAAAGGGGGACTAAGGGGGATTTCAAATCCATCTCAATCTCCCTTTAAGAAAGG
>CAZMJZ010000096.1:0-5258 GCA_964566845.1 uncultured Dehalococcoidales bacterium
ATTCCAGCGGTAATAAGGTTTGGGATAAGACATTTGGTGGCATAAACTATGATTGGAGCTACTCAGTCGAGCAGACATTGGATGGTGGCTATATAATCGTTGGCGGGACAGACTCTTACGGCGCTGGCAATGTCGATATCTGGCTGATAAAGACTGATTCCAGCGGCAATAAGGTCTGGGATAAGGCATTCGGCGGCACAAGCGGTGATGTCGGCTACTCAGTCGAGCAGACATCAGACGGTGGCTACATAATAGCTGGCGAGACATGCTCTTACGGCGCTGGCTATGCCGATATCTGGCTGATAAAGGTACAGGCACTTATGGTACCTGGTGATGCCAATGGAGATGGTGTGGTCAATAATCTTGACATCACCAAGGTGGAAAGAATCATCGTCGGACTGGATGCCGAAACCCCCGGAGCTGATGCCAACCAGGATGGTGTAGTCAATAACCTTGACATCACTAAGGTGGAAAGAATCATCGTTGGACTGGATTAGGGGAGAGCAGCCTTACATAGGCGTGAAACTTGTCAGTGATTGGTTCAAAGGCGTAAAATGCGCCTATGCAGTTGGCTATAGATACTTCAACAGACACAGCTAGCCTGGCTCTGGTCCAGGACGGCGAAGTGCTGGCTGAGTTAACCTGGCGCTGTGGACAAAACCATACTACCCAGCTACTACCCCACCTTGCACATCTGCTGGATAAGAATCAGGTAAAGCTTAAGTCCCTTAATTGTGTTATTGTTGCCAGAGGACCGGGAAGCTTTAATGGCTTACGAGTTGGAGTTAGCACCGCCAAGGGGCTAGCCTTTAGCCTGGGAATTCCAATGGTTGGTATCAGCACCCTGGAAGTATCCGCCTACCAGCATGCTGAAACCGGTTTGCCTATCTGCCCGATACTTAATGCCGGTAGAGGAGAGATTGCTACCGCTTTATACCAAAAGAAACAAAAAGTGTGGCGTCAGCTTCTCAGCGAGCATATAACCACTGTTGACACTCTATGCTCACAGATAACCACCAAGACTCTATTTTGCGGGGAATTCACACCACCTATCGCCACCGAGCTAAGGAACCAGCTTAAGCAAAGAGCCATAATACCGCCTCCAGCCACTAGACTGCGGCGAGCTAGTTTTCTAGCTGAGCTAGGTCAACAACGGCTTGAGGCAGGCGACTATGACAACCCAGCCACTTTACAGCCGCTATACCTCAGGCGACCGCCAATCACTAAACCCAAACATAGAGGAATAAGCAAAAGCAATGCTTAAAGCTGTTATCTGGGATATGGATGGGGTAATTATTGATAGTGCCCCCTACCACTTTAAGGCTTGGCAGGAGGTCTTCCAGAAAAGAGGCGTGACCTTTACCGAGGAAGATTTCAAGCGTAACTTCGGGCAAAGGAATGACACTATAATCAGTAATGTTTTGGGTCAAGGCTTGTCAACGAGCCAGATAGATACTATTGCCGACGAGAAAGAGAGAGACTTTCGCCAGAAAGTAAGACAGCACGTAAAGCCGCTACCCGGGGCAATAGAGTTAATAAAATCGCTCAAGGAACATGGCTTTAAGCTAGCACTAGCTTCATCAGCCCCCACTAAAAATATCCGGCTAGTTACCCAAGGTCTAGGTATAAAGAATTGCTTCCATGCTATAGTCTCTGGTCGGGAGGTAACTGAGGGCAAACCCAGTCCTCAAGGCTTCCTGCTAGCCGCTAAGAAATTAGGAGTTGCACCGGAGAATTGCATCGTGGTTGAGGATGCTGTGGCTGGCGTTACCGCTGCCAAGAGAGCCGGAATGTACTGCCTGGCTATTACCAATACTCACCCAAGAGTGAGTCTGAATGAGGCTGATATTATAATTGACACGCTGGAGTCAGTAACCATGAATGATTTAGAGCGACTCCTCAATCCCAATAAGTAGTACATTATTTAGGAATGGTACCCGTGTTTAATGCCTAAATAGAAAACAAGAGATTGGGGATGCAGCCTCCAAATACGATTCTAGGATAGAAAGAAAAAGGTTGCTAAACAGCAACCGAAAAATAGGAGCTTTAAATGGAGAGGTCTTTAGTTCTTATCAAGCCTGATGCCATACAGAGAGGGCTAGCCGGCACCATCATTAGTCGATTAGAAAGCCAGGGGCTTAACTTAGTAGCGCTCAAGATGCTTCACCTGGATAAAGCCTTAGCGAGAGAGCACTACGCTATTCATAGAGATAAGCCTTTCTTTGAAAGCTTGGTAGATTATATTAGTTCGGCACCTATAATTGCCATTGTCTTTGAGGGCAAAAGAGCAGTAGAGGTAATCAGAGAAGCTATAGGACCAACTGACCCAGCTAAGGCTGAAGCCGGAACTATCAGGGGCGATTTTGGCTTAGATATAGGACGCAATACAATTCATGGCTCCGATTCGGTAGAGACTGCTGAGGAGGAAATCAAACTACTCTTTTCCGAGGATGAAATAATTGATTACTGAATCCTGACCACCGTGCTTGCCTGGCTCCACAGCTTATCCAATTGGTAGTATTCCCGCTCCATTGAAGCAAAGATGTGAACAATAACATCGCCAAAATCAAGCAGTAGCCATCCTGAATCTAAAGTTCCCTCACGATGGTGAGGTAAAATACTCTCTCTCTTTAAAGCGTGCCCAATTTCATCATAAATAGCCTGAATCTGCCTATCACTATCACCGCTACATATCACAAAGTAATCAGCAAAGCTGCACACTCCTCTGGTATCAAGGAGTACAATATCCCCTGCCTGCTTATCGCTAGCAGCCTCTACCACCCTGTGCGCTACTTCTATCCCTTCCAGAAAATACCCCCTATATAGAATTAATTAATTATATCATATCACAACCGTAGTAGTACTAAAGCGTAATATTAATGCATCCGCTAATCACTGTGATACATCTATATAGGTTAAAATGCGTAAATTGAGATAATGACTAGATATTAATGGCAGGGCTCTATGAAATAGAATCTATCAGGGGAGTAAAAACGGGTGATTAACTAGTTATAGTTTTTTTATTTACTGTGATTTCTGATATAATATATTTTTAGGGTTAACAATTAAGAAATGATTATCATTAGAGGTAAAGGATGAAGTCAAGTTGGAAGCGTAGCAGCTTAATATATATCGTTATTATAATTGCTGCCGTGGTTTTTTTCTCTGTCTTTTTCCCCCTGTCGTCAAAACCGACTGAAATCCCATTAAGTGAAGTTATTACTATGTCACAAAATGGGGAGATAAAGAAGATTGCAGTTGATGGTGACGAGCTAATTATTACTACTATTGATACAGAGTTAAGGGCTTTCAAAGAAAGCAATGCCAGCATATATGACATTCAAGGGCTTAATCTTGAAGGGATAGTAATTGATGTAAAATCACCAGGATTTGAGTGGAGTGGATTACTGTTCAGCCTTCTCCCCCTTCTGCTTCTCGGCGCTTTGTTGTTCTTCCTATTCCGTAGGGCACAGGGAGCTAACAGCCAAGCTATGAGTTTTGGTCGCAGCCGAGCCCGATTATTCCCGGCTAATACACCAACAGTAACCTTTAACGATGTGGCCGGGGTTGAGGAAGCTAAGGAAGAGGTACGTGAAGTAGTAGATTTCCTCAAGTCGCGTGAGAAGTTTCAAAGTCTGGGGGCACGCATTCCCAAGGGCATGCTACTAATAGGTCCGCCAGGCACAGGGAAGACACTACTGGCTCGAGCAATAGCCGGAGAGGCTGGGGTGCCTTTCTTTTCTATTAGCGGCAGTGAATTTGTAGAGATGTTTGTTGGGGTTGGTGCCTCAAGAGTGCGTGACCTCTTTGACCAAGCTAAACGCAATACCCCCTGTATTATCTTTATTGATGAGATTGATGCTGTCGGTCGTCATCGTGGCGCTGGGCTAGGTGGTAGCCATGATGAGAGGGAACAGACGCTAAATCAAATTCTAGTGGAAATGGATGGCTTTGATACTAACACTAGCGTAATTGTTCTCGCCGCAACCAATAGACCTGATATACTTGACCCAGCTTTACTGCGCCCCGGTCGCTTTGACCGACGAGTAATCCTGGACCAGCCGGATATTACCGGTCGAACCGCCATTTTGAAAGTTCATGCCAATGGCAAACCGCTGGATGAAACAGTTAGTTTAGAGGTTCTAGCTAAAGAGACAGCCGGTTTTAGCGGTGCCGACCTAGCCAACCTAGTCAATGAGGCAGCCATTCTGGCTGCTAGGCGGGGCAAGAAAGCCATTGAGATGCAAGAACTTGAGGAGTCTATAGACCGGGTGATAGCTGGGCCGGAGAGAAAGAGCCGAAGAATAAGTTCCAAGGAGAAAGAAATTACTGCTTATCATGAGACAGGTCATGCCCTTGTCGCTAGAATGCTGCCTAATGCTGACCCAGTACATAAAATTTCCATAGTGGCGCGAGGGATGACTCTCGGTCACACTCGGCAACTGCCTACCGAAGACCGATACCTGCTAACCCGCTCCCAATTTGAGGACATATTAGCTACCTTAATGGGTGGTCACACTGCTGAGGAAATGATCTTTAATGAAATCACCACTGGGGCTCAAAATGACATTGAGCGAGCTACCAAGATAGCTCGCAAGATGGTAACTGACTATGGAATGAGCACAAAGCTAGGACCAAGGACATTTGGGCACAAGGAAGAGCTAGTTTTCCTCGGTCGTGAAATATCCGAACAGCGGGACTATAGTGATAAGGTAGCTGAACAGATTGATGATGAGGTTCATAATATTATCCAACAGGCTTATGAAACAGCCAAAAGAATTCTAACCGAGAATAAGCCAAAGTTAATCCAGATTGCCGAGAAACTGATCACTTTGGAGACTATAGAGGGTGAAAAGCTGGAGGCACTATTTAACGAACCCGTTCTGGAACCTTCACTAGAAGCCACATAAACCACTTATCCTCCTAAAGATAACCGAGCTGGTCTTTAAACCAGCTTTTTTTTGGGCTGAATTTCACGCCATATATCACAAGTGTTATACGGTTGGTAATTTTCTTGCCGGCAGTGATGCCGCTATTTAACCAGTATCGCAACGGACGATATCATTTGCCAGGCGAAGCTCAATACCCTTGTCGCCAATCTTCCGGTCCGGTTACTTGTTAAAGATTTAACAAACACTCCTTCCAATGAAGTAAAAGTAAGAGACAGCGAAGCAACCCCGTAAAGAGGAAAACAAACGAAAGATTGTTTCGGCACTTTGGTTGCTTCATCACATTCGCAAAGGCATTTATCGCAATGA
>CAZMJZ010000097.1:0-1660 GCA_964566845.1 uncultured Dehalococcoidales bacterium
AGATACCAGGCATCATAATAACCGGCGGACAGGGCGTAGGTGCCCAGCATAATGCGCCTTTTTACCTCGTCGCCAAAGCCATACTGGCGGGTCTTTTCCAAAGCCTCCCACATACTGTCGGCGTTTTGATAGGAGAAGCCATATTTTACCCCATCATAGCGAGCCAGGTTAGCCGAAGCCTCTGAGGGGGCAATGATGTAGTATGCCGCCAGACCATAGCGCGTATGGGGTAGTGATACCTCCCATTCTACCTTGGCTCCCAGTTCTTCGAGCTTGCTAATGGCGGCTCTCATTGCTGTTTCTACCTCAGCCTGCATTCCTTCAACAAAGTACTCCTTAGGGATACCAATTCTAAGCCCGTTAAGTTCGGTAGTCAGGCATTGAGTATAATCAGGCGTGGGATAAGGAACAGAAGTAGAGTCTCTACCATCGTAGCCAGCAATGGCGTTTAGTACTATAGCACAATCGGCGACATCCTGGGTTAAGGGACCAATCTGGTCGAGGGAGCTGGCGAAGGCAACCAAGCCATAACGGCTTACCCTGCCATAGGTGGGTTTCAAACCGGTAATACTACAAAAGCCAGCCGGCAGACGAATACTGCCTCCAGTATCTGAGCCTAAGGCGTAGATTGCCTCACCGGCGGCTACAGCTGCCGATGGACCGCCGCTACTGCCCCCGGGGACACGAGATAAATCCCATGGGTTATGAGTGGGGAAAAAGGCGGAGTGCTCATTAGATGAACCCATAGCGAATTCATCCATATTGGCTTTACCCAACATCACTGCTCCACAGCCGTTCAATCTCTCCATAACGGTAGCGTCGTAAGGTGGCACAAAATTTTCTAGCATCCTTGACGAGCAGGTGGTTTTTACCCCTTTAGTGCAAATGACATCCTTGATTACCACTGGGATGCCGGTAAGGGGATTAATATCACCAGTGGCAATAAGCTCATCAGCCTTTTTGGCTTGTTTAAGAGACAGCTCGTCAGTAATGGTAACCAGAGCACGGACCTTTGGCTCCAAGTGGCGGATACGCTCCAAGCAAATTTTGGTTAATTCAACCGAAGACAGTTGCCTGGTCTTAAGTAAACTGTGTGCTTCATGAATGGTCAATTGGTTGATTATCTACCTCACCCCCCTAGGATTAAATCCTAATATCTAAGCACCAAATCCTAAACAAATTCAAAATAGTTTAGTTCCTCTAGATTTGGTCATTTAATATTGTTTAGACTTTAGAAATTAATATTTAGAATTTATCGGTATTCTTTCCTATACGCAAGTATTTATGCCGTGACATATAGCTATATCATTCAAGCACAGCCCGTACCCTAAAGAAGTCACCTTCCTTTCGGGGGGCGTTGGCTAGAATCTGGCTCTGTGGTAAAGAAGGGGTAGCTTCATCGCGCTTCATGACGTTCTGGAGAGGGATAGGTTGTGCTGTAGGTGGGATACCGCTTGTATCTACCTGCTGTAAAATCTCCAAGTTCTCCAGAATATTTGATAGTTGTTCTCTAAACCTATCCACCTCGGACTCAGTCAAGCCCAGTCGAGCCAGTAGAGCAATATGTAATACCTCTTCACGACTTAGTTTCATTATCAACCTCACCCCTTTAGTTCTTCTTCAGTGCCCCTATCTCCTTTATCCTTCACCTGTGAAGGAT
>CAZMJZ010000097.1:1760-5246 GCA_964566845.1 uncultured Dehalococcoidales bacterium
AAGGGGAAGTGATTCCTTTAGAGGTACGAAGCCCATCTAAAGCTCCCCTTTTCTACTACCCCAGAGTAAGGAGAGGGTTAAGATAGGTTTTGAAGGGGATTTTCACCTCATAAAAACTGCGTCTCTGCTGGGAAGACCGTATAATTTACCCCTTCAAACTTTCCATAATAAATGATATCTCATTATAGCATTCATATTTAAGTATCGGCAACAGGAGCAGTCCTGTTATAATGAATCAAGATGAGTGGCAGACTTATAATTGCTGTTGTTAGCACCTTGCTTGAGGAGGCAGTTATAGCGGTGATTGTGCTTTGGGGTTTGCCTAAGTTAGGTGTTAATATACCTCTGGCTGGTCTTATTGCGTTAATGGTGGTATGGGGTGCCTACGCTGTGTTTACTTATCGAAGCGGGAGCCGAGCTCTAAGGAAGAAACCAGTGGACGGTTTGCCGACTATGGTTGGCAGTAAAGGCAAGGTGGTAAGCTCACTAACCCCAGAGGGTATGGTTAGAATTAAGGGTGAGCTTTGGCAGGCTACCTCGGCGGGCGATAACATAGATGCTGGTGAGGAAGTTACTGTAGTGGAACAAAACGGGCTTAAGCTTATATGTAAAAGCAGTGCTGGCGATTTTGAGGGGAGTTAATGATACATATTGATGGAGCTCAAAAATCAGGGAGTGGCACTATAGTTCGTTACTCCGTTGGATTAGCTACCCTGCTTGGTGAAGAACTCCATTTGACTAATATTCGAGCTAAGAGAGAAAAATCGGGATTAAGACCTCAGCATCTCAAGTCAATACAGGCACTCAAACAGATATGCCAGGGTACCATAGGTGGTGACGCAATTGGCTCTATGGAGATATGGGTTAAGCCCGGTGGTGAGGTTAAAAGTGGATATTATGAATGGGATATAGGAACAGCTGGGTCGACCATTTTGCTGGCTATGACACTTTTACCTGCGGCCTGCTTTTCCACAGGAACTATGAGCTTTCAGATATGCGGCGGGCTATTCCAGGACTTTGCTCCTTCTGCCTATCACATGCAATATGTCCTTTTTCCTGTATTAGAGAAGATGGGTATAACGGCTAGGCTCAGTGTTATTCGTCCCGGCTATGTCCCCCGTGGAGGTGGACTTATACAAATAGAGGTAGAGCCGGTAACAGAGAAAATAAAGCCCATCAGGTTATCCAGTCAGGGTGAGGTGACTGGAATTGAAGGGTTTGCCCTTTCCTCTCATCTTGAGCAGAGGAGGGTGAGCAAGCGAATGGTGGAGAAATGCAGCCAACTGCTTAAAGCAAATGGATACGATGCACAGCTAGAAATGGTTAATGACACCACAGCGCTTCAGCGTGGAGCGGCGCTTGCTATATATGCTAAGACTAGTTCCGGTTGTATCATTGGCGCTGATAGAGCTGGCAAGCCAGGACGGACTTCGGAAGACATTGGTGAATATGTAGCTGAAAGTCTATTAGAGGATTTGTCAACAGGGGCTACGGTTGACCGGTATTTAGCCGACCAGCTTATTTTCTATGCCGCTTTAGCCGATGGAGTTAGTGAGTATAGGATACCAAGGTTGACGGAGCATGTTGAGACCAACCTGTGGCTTGTGGAGAGCATGCTCGGAGTCAAGACCGAGGTCAATAAAAATATAGTTAGAGTTCAGGGCATAGGCTATTATCCGTCATGTCATAAGGAATCTTTGGTGAGATAGAACAGTAAAAGAGGTAAGCCTTGCTTTATATGTTACTGGGTCCGGATGATTTTTCTCTCGGTCATTCGCTTGAGGAGATAAAGAGAAGCATAGGCGACCAAACACTTTTGGTGGCTAATACCACTACACTTGATGGACAACAAATCACCTTAGACCAATTGAAAACCGTTTGTGAGACAGTGCCCTTTCTGGCGGAAAGACGCTTGGTAATTGTCACGGGTCTGCTGGAGCGATTTGAACCTAAAGGTAAAACCAGCCGACGGAGAAAAAGCACGCATATAGCTAATCAACAAGGCGAGTATAAAGCATTAGCTGACTATATTACTAAAATACCTGATAGTACAATATTGGTATTAATAGATACTAGCGTAGGTAGAAATAATCCTCTGTTCAGGGAGCTTTCGGTCAAGGCAGAAGTAAGGTCTTTCCCGCTACTGAAAGAGACTGAACTGCATCAGTGGATTCAAAGGTATGTGGCAAAGGAAGGTGGCAGTATATCTCCACAAGCAATAAACTCAATAGCTAAACTTATAGGTAGTAATTTATGGATTGTGGTAAATGAAATTGATAAGCTCCTCTTATTCTCATCAGGACGCCGTATTGAGGAGGGTGATGTTAATATGCTAGTAAGCTGCGCTCAGGAGGCTAATGTTTTTACCATGGTAGATGCTATCATTGATTCCAGAGCTAAGGCAGCCGAACAGTGGCTACAGCAATTATTGCAAAGAGGAGCTGCCCCGGCTTATCTTCTGGTTATTCTATCACGACAGGTTCAGATGATAGTTCGAGCCAGGGAGCTAAAAAGCCAGGGAAAATCTAAGATAGAGATTCAGAATAGGTTAGGTTTGACCTCAGAGTTTGCTTTGCGTAGGATATTGGGACAAGCTGATAGGTATTCTTGGGAACGGCTCAAGCGAGTATACCATAAACTTCTGGAAGCAGACCTTTCTATTAAGACAGGTAGATACGACGCTGAGCTTACACTAAATATTCTGATTGCTGAACTATGCCAACAAGGCAAGATATAGGTAGTTCACCTTAAGATAGAGTTTGATGGCATCACATTACTATATTGGCACGTCAGGCTGGCATTATGACCACTGGCGGTCTAGATTTTATCCCGATAAGTTGACCAAGCCAAAGTGGCTTGAATTTTATGCTACTAATTTCAATACGGTTGAGCTCAATAATAGTTTTTACCGTCTACCTTCAGAGTCTGCTTTTACTAACTGGCGTGACTCCTCACCAGCCAGCTTTACCTTTGCCATCAAGGTGAGCCGTTTTATCACTCATATTAAGCGGCTGAGAGATACTGAGGAGGCGGTGGACAAGTTTATTACCAGGGCTCAAATTTTGGAAGACAAATTGGGTCCGCTTTTATATCAGCTTCCACCAAATATGCATCGTGATGACGAGAGGTTAGAGTCGTTCCTGTCCATTTTACCGCAGGGGATGAAGCATGTATTTGAATTTCGGCACCAATCCTGGATTGAAGAGCCGGTTTTTAAAATTTTACATAAGTATAATATTGGATTCTGTGTTTTTGATATGCCCTCTCTTACTTGTCCCTTGGTGGCGACGGCTGATTACGCCTATATCAGGTTTCACGGCAGTACTGGACTCTACTGGAGCTGTTATTCTAATGAGGAATTAGCCGATTGGGCAAAGAGACTGACTGATTTAGCTGTGAACCTGAAAGCAGTCTATATCTATTTTAATAATGATGCTGAAGCCTTTGCCGTGAGAAATGCGATGACACTTCGTGGTTATCTACAAA
>CAZMJZ010000098.1:0-5181 GCA_964566845.1 uncultured Dehalococcoidales bacterium
ATTTCAGCCGTTTTTGATAGGCGAAGCTCAAAGCAGTATTGGCAGCGCTGGGATTCATGCCCTACCACACGACGAAAGTAATCAATCATATCATAACCCTCAGTTACAATCAGTGGTAAATTCATTTCTTGAGCCAGAGACTGCATTGCTTCCAAACGGTGCTGGTGCTCCATATAGGGGTGAATGTTGGGGTTATACCAAAAGGCAGTAACCTCATATTCCTGCTGTCGAAAGTAGTCAACGGTATAGGCAGCGCAATGAGCACAGCAACTATGGACCAGAACTGACTTCATATTTATATATTAGCTTTATCACGGGGCATTTATCAAGAGTAGATTGAAAAGGTAAAGCCCCTTCAAAACCAATGCTTCCCTCCCTCCTTTTGACTTGTTAGATGTATTGACAATTAGTAAGCAGGTATATAATATACCCAAATTAGATGGAACGGGAATCCTGATTTGCAGGAAATATCTAATGGACAGGAGGGTAACTATGAAAAAAGCAATAATGGCAGTATTGGTGGCGGTACTCTTTACCTTGGGATTGCTGGCTGGCTGTGTAGGCGGCGTGGTCAAGGGCTCCGGGAATCTGGATACTCAAGAATTCAATTTTAGCGACTTCGCCCGTGTTGAAGTTGGATATGCCTTTGAGGTTGATATTACCCAGTCTAGTTCATACAGTATAAGCATAACCACCGACGACAACCTGTTCGACTATATCCTGGTTTCCAAGCAGGGCACGACATTGAAAATACGTCTCGAACCAGCCAAACATTACGCTTTTACCAAGTTGCAGACCACAATCACCATGCCTCAGCTTGATGGCCTGGAGCTTTCCGGGGCGACACGGGGTACTGTTTCCGGCTTTAGTTCCACAGAAAATATGGATATTAAAGTGTCTGGAGCAAGCTCCCTTAACTTGGTGGAAATGTTAGCCGGCGATGTAGAGTTTGACATCTCTGGAGCCAGCAGAGTTACCGGAGACATAACAGCTAATGATGCCCACTTTAATGTATCCGGAGCCAGTACCGTCCAGTTGGATGGTTCGGCCAACGATATCGTCGTTGATGCCTCTGGAGCCAGTCATGTTAAACTGACTGCTTTCCCGGTTAGCAACGCAGATGTCACACTCAGCGGGGCCAGCAGTGGTACGGTAAACTTGGACGGCAGACTGGATGCTGACCTGAGTGGTGCCTCAAAACTCTTGTACATTGGTGAGCCCACCATGGGTACCATTAACACATCCGGTGCCTCCACACTGAGCAAGAAATAGAATAGTTGGCTGAGGGAGCGGGATAACATAACTATGAGATATGCTTCGTTTTCCTCTTAGAGTACATCGACAAGGGCTGACGTTTTAACATAGCCACAATCGCTCACAGGAGGTGATTCTCGTGTCACAAAATGCTGAAAGGGCAATTGTTGGTCTGGTTGGTGGAATGGGACTTATTTTATTGTTACTGGGAGCGGCTGCACATGTATATAGCACCGTTATAGGCGTAATTCTAATGTTTGCCTGCTGGTTAGTCGCCGGTGTTCTAGCACGGTTTTGGGTACTCAAAAAAGAAAAATCTTAGCAAACTTTATACGCAGCACTATATTAATTGACAGCTTGAGGGTAGCCAAATGGTTTTGCATCTATTATCTACTTGTTTCCTCATATTGAAAGACCTCTTCCAGCGTGACCCCTAAGGCTCTGGCAATCCTGAAAGCCAGCTCAATAGAGGGCACATATTTTCCCTGCTCTAGGGCAATAATGGTCTGCCGGGTACAGCCGGCGCGGCTGGCTAATTCCTCCTGTGTCATTTCCTCGTTGTCGAAACGCAGCCTTCTGATGTTGTTTGTTACCTTGGGATTAGGCATGGCTACCCATTCTCCAGTAACCAATGAGGATGCCGACAGACTGAGCTATCGTACTAATAATAAGGGTGGATATCATTATTAAGGTTAGGTAAATAACTGGTACTTGCCCTTGGTCCCTAAAAACTTCGGTAAGCACTACGACCCAAGCTATCAGCGAAAATATGACCGCTAAAAATTGGACCCTTGGAGCCCTTCCCATTATCAGCTTGTCCCGTTCATCAACCTGCTCTGGTTTTCTAAGAGTAAGATTCACGATTATGAGATACGCCAGAGGAACTCCTATCCACAATGCATATACGATCAGTCTAAATCCCTGGTCTTCATCAAAGGTAGTGACGTCTCCCTTCAAAATGAAAACCATTATAAGGGCAATCGCCAGGACAACCCCGATCCCCAGACTGTACAATGCACGTTTTTGTAGTGGTGCCATAATTTTGCCCTCCTTTTCTTATGGATATTTTTCTAGGTGCTAGAGTACTCTATACATTACATAGTGTAATGTATTTTTAACATTTAGTCAAGTATGTTATACTTATATTTCAGGGAATGTGAATGGAGGAAAGTGATTGTAGCACCAAACTTGCCCTATTTCCTCGCTTTTTCTCCTCTTTTCTACAGGCGGAACTTACGATGTGCAACAGAAATCATCATACCAATGGGAGCTTAAAGCTTGCTTGTTTTGATGCAGCAAAGGATGGAAGGAGTGGGATCTATGAACTCCGCTCTACCACAGGGTGGACTGAGGCGGTTTTTGTTTATTATAGGGCAGCCCGAGGTGTTGATAAGCCAGTTGGGTGGCTAATCGACCCCGAGGGGTTCGCTCCAAAAAGCCCAGTTGCAGGAGATAGGGCTCATAAACATCCATAATGGTATCTGCCTCCTCGCTGATGGAGGCAGCAATGGTTTCCAGTCCCACCGGACCACCATTAAACTTGTCAATAATAGTATGTAGCACCTTGTGGTCTATTTCATCCAAGCCTATATGGTCAACTTCAAGCTTAGATAGTGCCTCAACTGCCACTGATTGGGTGGCTATGCCATCAGCCATTACCTCGGCATAGTCTCTGACCCGCTTGAGCAAACGGTTAGCCACGCGAGGTGTGCCCCTAGCCCGGCAGGCCATTTCCCCTAGACCCCCGGCTTCTGCTTTAACCTGTAGAATACGGGCTGAGCGCTTGAGGATTATCTCTATAGATGTCTGGTCGTAAAAATCAAGGCGATAAACAGCACCAAAGCGGTCTCTAAGGGGTGGGCTCAACAGAGCAAAACGGGTAGTTGCGCCAATTAGAGTAAAATGTGGCAGGTTTAACCGGAGGCTTTTAGCCCCGGGACCCTTACCTATTATAATGTCTAGAGCAAAGTCCTCCATAGCCGGGTATAATACCTCCTCTACTATGCGACTAATGCGGTGGATTTCATCAATAAAAAGTATATCCTGGCTGCGGAGGTTAGTTAAGATAGCTGCCAGATCTCCGGTGCGCTCTACCGCTGGACCTGAGGTAATCTTAATATTAACCCCCATCTCAACAGCAATAATATAAGCCAGCGTAGTCTTACCCAGACCAGGTGGTCCATAGAGTAGCATGTGGTCCAGTGCCTCACCCCTAGCTTTAGCCGCAGCGATAGCTATGTTCAGATTATCCTTGATCTTAGTCTGCCCAATGAAGTCATCTAGGTGCCGGGGCCGGAGATTATTATCAAGTGGTATATCTTCGGCGCCGGGTTTACCCGATACAATGCTCTCTGTTTTCACCTTTCCACCTTAAAGCAAAAATCCTTGATTTTCCAGAGAACTCTCCTTGGTTATTATATCACATCTTTACCTGAGCTAGGGCAGACGGCAACAAATAGGGTCGCCTTGGTTAAGATAGGGCGACCCTTTATTAATATCAAATCATGTGCAGGAGGTACTAGATAGCTGGCTCCTCTCTACTCTCCTCACTGCTGTCTAAAATTGGCATCTCCTTATAAGCTGGGTAACTAGCTGGAATCAGCTTACCAATAATTACATTCTCCTTAAGCCCGGTCAGCTTATCTATCTTGCCACAAATTGCAGCCTCGGTAAGTACTTTGGTGGTCTCTTGGAAAGAGGCATCAGCTAGCCAGCTATCAGTGCTCAGCGAGGCTCTGGTTATACTCATTAATACAGTATGGGCAGTGGCCGGCTCTCCCCCCTCAGCCAATACATTAGCATTAATGTCCTCATAATGGAACCTGTCTATCAGTTCTCCGGGCACGAGCTCGGTATCGCCTGAAGAATCAATACGAACCTTGGTCAGCATCTGATGGACAATAACTTCAATATGCTTGTCATTTATGTTCACTCCCTGGGAGCGGTATACCTTTTGCACCTCGTCTACCAGGTATTGCTGGACTGCCTCCCTGCCCAAAATACGCAGAATATCCTGTGGGTTAATAGAGCCCTCGGTAAGTCGCTGCCCTGCCTTTATTTGTTCTCCATTTTGAACACAAATACGGGCAGTAGCTGGAACAGCATACTCTCGTTCCTCTTTCTCCTCATAGCTAATAGATAATTGCTCACCTTCAATAGTCACTATACCAGCTATACGAGCTAAAATAGTTTTAGTTTCAGTATTCACGGCTACTGTCTGTGATGTAGCTTCAACCTCAGGGGCTTGAGACAACACAGTTCCTATATCTACCTGTTGACCGTTGACTACCGTAACTTGCCAGCTAGGATGAATTAAATATTCATCACGGAATATATCAGAGCTAGTAACCTTAATTACTTTCCCCCCCTCCTTATCAAGTACTTCTGCCACGCCATCTATTTCTGAGATAATTGCTTGACTCTTAGGTGGTCTTGCCTCAAAGAGTTCCTCTACCCGAGGTAGACCACTGGTGATGTCAAGCCCAACTACGCCGCCGGTGTGGAAGGTGCGTAGGGTTAGCTGTGTACCTGGCTCACCGATGCTCTGAGCAGCGATAATACCTACCGCTGTGTTAGGAGAGACTAATTGCCCGTAAGCAAGATCTCTGCCATAACACCACTGGCAGCAATCATGCCTAGACTGACAAGTAAGTGGTGACCTAACATGAACTTTGATTAACCCAGCAGCAATAATTTCATCTGCCTTCTGCTCGTCAATTTCCTCATTTCGGTCAACAATGATTTCTCCATTACCAGGATTAACTACCTTACTAGCCGCCAACCGACCGATTATCCGCTCAGCTAGTGATGGTAGTAGCCCCTTTTCTCGTGGTTCAGATATCCATATACCGTCGGTAGTACCACAGTCTTCTTGAATGGTGATAACATCCTGGGCAACATCAATAAGACGTCTAGTGAGGTAACCGC
>CAZMJZ010000099.1:0-5160 GCA_964566845.1 uncultured Dehalococcoidales bacterium
CCACTGAGGCTGAGTGTTTGGAGAGTGGAGGACACTTCTTCGCCACCCAAGAGGAGGCTGAGGACTACTGCCGGGGTGAGGTGCCCCCCGAGGGCTGGTGCTGCCTTAACGGCGAAGTCTTCCCTTCCACTGAGGCAGAGTGCTTGGAGAGGGGAGGATACTTCTTCGCCACCCAAGAAGAGGCTGAGGATTACTGCCGGGGTGATATACCTGAACAACTTCCCGATCTGGTGGTAATCGCCAGTGAACGCGGGGCAATCATCCCTTCGCCGCCTATTACCGACCGTCCTACTGTGCTTGAAGTATTGGTAGAAAACATTGGGAATGTACCCGTTGATAGAAGCTTCACTATCGAACTTTATGTGGACGGAAAACGAGAATGGACATGGACATTCTTGCCTATCCTAGAGGAAGAGGACCCTGAGCATCAATACAACCCGCTGATGCCTGGCGGAACCCGAATCTATGATTGCGAGAAGACATTTCAGGAAGGCGAACACTCTTTGCGCTGGGTGGTGGACGTGGGAAACGAAATCAAAGAAAGCGATGAAGCCAATAATGAGCTGAAAATCACCGCCAACTGGCAGCCACCGCCAGATCTCATTGTGGAGGATGTTTGGCCGGTTGGTGCCCCGGCTGGAGGTCAAAAATCAACCTGGAAAGTCAAAATCAAGAACATCGGTAAAGGGGACGCGAGCATTCCTTTCCTGACCACTTTCTGGCCAGAAGGAGTTGCAGGAGGAGCGCAAGAGAACTTCTGGACGCAATCCCTACCTGCAGGCCAATCAGCCACTTTCCAAACTACGCAGTCATTCAGGTCTTGGGGTAAGCTGAAGCTAACAGTGACTGTGGACGCCAGCTACGCTGTCACCGAGGCGCTGCCCGATGGAGAAAACAATAACGAACTGGTTAAACAGTTCGACTTGGCTTTCGTGGACCTGAAGGTGGAGAACCTTGTTATCAAGCCCACAAAGCTTTCTGCTTATGAGGATACAGACTTCTCATTCATAATCAAGAACATCGGTTCTGCGGACGCGCTACAACCATTCAAAGTGAAGCTGTTGCCCGGCAAGGTGACTCAAGGTCTGACACAACCAATTCTTCTTACAGTTAAAGAGTTAAAGTCCGGACAATCAGTTAACCTGCAACATTCAGTTAAGTTACTGCCCGGGGACTGTCAGGTCTCCATCGAAGCGGATTACCCCGACCCGGATGTGGTTTATTTTGAACCCGACCGCAATAACAATGTGCTGGTCGAATCAATCCATGTGTATGCCAAAAAGGAGGCGTTTCTAATCTCTGACCAGAACTGGAAAGATGTGTTGAGGCTGGTGTCCCTGACAACCTGGAGTGACCCCAAGCTTAAGGAACAGGTTGACAAACATCCCACGCTTATCTTCCATCTGGAACCCGACGACGCCTTTGATGCTGATGCCGTCGTTCATTTCTTACAGCAGTACACCCCCTCTCACCTAAGTATTTTCGGCAATACCAGGGCTAGTCAAATACCAATCTTGCCCATCCCCGGTGTGAACCCTCAGACCTTGGAAAGCTTGCTGGTTGCCAAGAAACCTACTGGGGCTGGACTACAGGCGGGGCAAATCTCAAAGTACGACATGGACAGCTATTTATACTTCTGGGCATCCATAGATAAAGTTGTAATCTCAGAGGATGATTATGAGACTGGCTTGATGGCTTCAGTCTTAGCTTCATATCTCAATGCACCACTGCTCTTCGACGATGAACAGTTCGACCCCACTGTGCTCAACAACCGGTATGCCTATGTTGTTGGTAAGGTCTGGCCTACTATGGAGCAGGAAATCAACAACAGGTGCAAAATGACGAGTGAAAAAACTCATTACAGTCTGGAGGAGTTGCGTAAAGCATATGTGGGCTGGACAGGCACAGATAAGCTGATACTGGTGAATCCCGCTGACCTCAATATCACATCAAACAAGCAGTTCAAGCCAGACAAGAGCCCTACTATCTCTACCATATATGGCAAGCACTCTTTAGCAGCACCTTTCCTGGCAGCAGCCAAGCACGAAATAATCATATCCACTGAGGCAAACACTTACCTGGGGGTAGACGCATTTGTCGAAGATACTCTCGACTCCCTGAAGCTGCCGGGGTCGCTGACCTATCTCACCATCGTAGCCAATCCCAGGGCTATCCCTATAGCCAGGGAGAACAGAAGTACCTTCCCTGCGTTGTGGGGAGATAAGGTGGTATTTGAAGAAATTGACCCTTCAAAGATTGATTCCCAGCCCTTGGGGCTCTCAGTTGTTACCTTTAGCTCTACAGGGGGCACAGGTTCAGAGACTATCGTCACGACGCGCGCGGGTGACTTATCTCCAGCAATCTATAAAGATACAGTAGTCTGGTGGCAGAGCCGCAACAATAATTATGATATCTACCTGTATGACCTGACCAATAAGACCGAGAAGCAGGTCACCAATGATGCCCACATACAGAAGTATCCGGCAATTTACGGAGATAAGATTGTCTGGCAGGACAACAGAAACACGTATAAGGATAAAGACGGAAATCAGAAACAGCACTGGGATATCTATATGTATGATCTTGCTGCAAAGAAAGAGACAAGAATCACGACAGACACGCATGACCAGGTGAATCCGGCAATTTGCGGAAACAAAATCGTGTGGGAGGACAAAAGGAATAATAACCAGTGGGACATCTATATGTACGACCTCAACACAAAGAAAGAGATTCGAATAACCACTGACGGACATGCACAGTTGCATCCAGCAATCGATGGGAACGTCATAGTGTGGCAGGACAAGAGAAACAGCGGCCAGTGGGATATCTATATGTACGATCTCGGCCAAAAGAAAGAGGTCCGAATCACCACTGAATCTGAGCACCAGGTACATCCTAGCGTATCCGGGAACAGAATCGTGTGGGCAGACCGGCGGCACGGGAATTCCTGTGTGTATATCTATGATATAACAACAAAAACAGAGACACAGCTCACCACAGGCGGTAACAAGCAAATTCGACCTGTTATTCAAGGAGACCACGTTATATGGTACAGTGAGGGGAGAACTAGTATTCCCCCAGTTCATGTGGCACCACCCTGGGGAGCCCGTGGGGGGATTTGGCGAACTTATTTCTATGAGATTTCTACAGGTAAGCTCATGTCTTATCAAAATCTCCTCACTCATGAATATTCGACTTTTCGACAGGAGACAGACGGAAGGTACTATGGAAGCCTGGTCAACTATGGGAAGCAAGATAGAGCTGTGGGAAGGATCTTCGGCGTTTCAACCTCCGATGTGTCGGCATATATAGCGCGGGACCTCTTCTTTGAAGATATAAAGCCCCAGAAGAAAGATGCCTTGCTCATAGTGCGCGAAGACCATCAGTCCGAAACAAAGCACAAGGAAATCGATGGTACTAGCTTATACAACTACGCTGTAACCACCTATTGGACTACAGACGTTAGTAATGAGTTCGATACAGTGTACTTCTATGCCGGGGCAGATAACGGAGCAGCAAAGGCACCTGCGGTAAATAAGAATCTTGCCACAATACGGGCTCTATATGAAGATTGCTACCTGATTCTGTATTCCGATCACGGAGGTGGTGCTGGCTTCTCTGATGGACCCCATCCTGTGGTCACAAGTAATTATCTCAACAATAAATATCTGCTGCCCTCAACTATACTTAACATAGCTTGTGCTACCTGCACTGCATCGTGGGGGTATGAGCCACCGGATAACATCTTTTGCATGGAGAACATTCGGCGTGGAGCCATGGTCTATATGGGAGCGGTTGATATATCCTACTGGCATCGCATGTTCGACAACATTCTTGAGGGTGCCTTTGTTAAAGGGAAAACGATTGGCCAGGTCTATGTGGAAGCCAGAAACGAAGAATACTCAAATTGTAGCGCTGACCTTACCCCTTGGCCTTGCGGAGATACCTATTACGCTCTCATTGGAGACCCTACTTTTAAACCAAGGTGGTGGTAAAAATGAAAAAAATAATTTTTCTATCTCTGTTTCTCTTGGTATGTTTTTTACCGGTAGAAGTCGCCCAAGCAGAGGGGTTTTCTCTAGAAACGGCTCAGCAGATTTACGAACCAGGAGACACAATCCTCATTACAGCAGACCTTTACAATGAGTGGGAATTTGAGATTGACGTTATACTTGAGTGCCTTTTAACCAGCCAAACAAATGTAGCCCCAGATATACTGATTTCTCATTCCGTTTCCTTAGGCGCTGGTGAGTCGAAAACGGTCACTTTATACGAGATATACGTTACCGAAGATTTCCCTCCTGACGAATACGTAGTTTCCGTCAGACTGATTGAGGACAATATCATTGAAGAAGAAAGCGAGGTCACCTTCCTGGTTGAAGGAACGCTCAAGCAAATGCTGTTCGCAGTCTATCTATGCAAAGATGAGGAATGCGAGTACGAGTCCAGTGTTTTCATACAAGGTGACAGTATTTATATAGATTATGAGTCGCCCATTGATAGCATCCAGGTTGCGGGAATCATTTCTTATCCTGATGGGTCAGAGGAGAATATCACTCTGCCTACAGTATTTCAACCGGTGGAAACTGGCTCATACGCTTTGCTGGTAACTGTTTCGAAAGGAGGATACAAGAGCGAAACCGGAGAAATAAACTTTGCAGTTATTGAAGAGGAGCCGAATATTCCTATCAGGAAGCCCCCTTGGGTGGCGACATTTACCGTTACTGACCTCTATATTACCCCGACTCAGGTTGCGGTGGGGGAGACCGTGACTATATCTGCTAAGGTTACCAACGCGGGTGGCGCTGAAGGAAGTTACGAAGTGGTACTAAAGAAGAATGGCGCGATGGAAGCAACGAGTGAGGTGACCCTAGCCCCTGGACAGAGCGCTACGGTCAGCTTCTCTAGCACCGCGGATTGTGCTGGTAACTATCAGATGGAAATAGATGGGCTCACTGGTGAGTTCACTGTGATAGAGGCAGCACCCGTTAACGCCTGGTTTATTGCTGGCCCCATCCTTGCAGTAATACTAGCAGGCAGCGTCACATATTACTTTGTCAGAATAAGAAAGAGAAAAGGGTCTTCGCAAACAACCTAAACCACAGTTCTAGAGAGCCCTTTTATTCGGGACGTAATTATAAAAAGTAAGGAATATAAAAC
>CAZMJZ010000100.1:0-5100 GCA_964566845.1 uncultured Dehalococcoidales bacterium
TGCTTCGGCTAGTTCAATAGTGCCGACGTTTGGCTTGACCGAGTTTCTAGGACTTATGCTAACATCGCAAAATGTCAAAGGTGTCTTATCACCTATCCAGTCGCTATCGGTTATGTTAGCGGTATTACTACCACTGATAACCTTTAACTTATTAGCGTCTCCATCGGGTATGACCTTCACGATGTTACTGCCACCTAAAGCCTTTAGGTATGTCAAAAAGCCTCTTCTGCCGATGGTCAAGTCCATTATAAGCACTCTATCGGCTATTGCCTGTGATAAAGCGCTTATCAGCATAGCCTTATGAGCTACAAAGCCTTTACCTGAACGCTTGCCCTCAATATTCAATTTTTCTATTGTCTCCCCCCTTTTAGGCTTTAGGTAGTCGGGCAAGGCTACCTATTGCCTTTAGTAGTAACATTCCGATTACCCGCAACCGCTGGCATAATCGGTAGTCCTACTATATATAGGGCATTGGCAAGGTCAAAAAGGCACGCTTAAAATAGCCCTTTTTGCTCTCTTTGCCTAAATCGCCTTAAATACTCCCTATCTTTGTGTTCTAGCGGTATCCCCTTGAGCCTCTTACTCGCTATGACGATTAACCGCTTCGGGCAACCGAGTAGCCAAGTCCTTGCGTCTATCCAAGCCTCAAGGTCAAGAGCTTTGTCATCGGCTACCGTATCTATTAGCTCGGTAGTGTTACCGTCTCCGTCGCCTATCTCTGTATTGAGGCTTAAGATAGTTAATAGTCTCTTTTGCTGTCGCCAATACTTCTGGCACTTATAAGAGGCTACCCGTAGCATAGCTACATCGGATAATTGACCGCCACCATCATTGTCTAGCCTCAATTGAGCTTGAGCAAGGCTCAATATAATGGTATGGTTTAAGTCCTCTCTATCCTGCCACTTTGCCTTGCGTTGAAACCTGTCGGCTACATTGATATACTTGCCATAGTCTAGCATTGTGCTTCACCGCCTTTGTTAGATTTGCCCTAGCTCGGTTGACTGCTGGCTAGGGCATTTTATTTACCCGATAGACGAGGCAAGCGTTAAGGTAAAGGCTTTGACATATTCAATTGTTAAGGTGCTTTTTTGTTTTTCACTAACTTCATTATCCAACAAAAGGAACTATTGTTTAATTGAAAGCAGCAAATATCGTATCTGATATACGAATTATGCTTTACAAAAGAGCCTTTAGAAAAGAAAAAGAAGTAGTTACTTTTTTAATAAAAGCGTTAAGGTTGAATTTCCCTATATTCTGATAACTTTTGGCTTGGCAAGCTCCAATGTTAATCGGCAAGATTGATAAGGCTTTTAAGCCAAGCCTCTATCGCCCTGCGAGAGGTTTAGGTAAACAGCGCCGGCAAGACTGAGAGGAACATTAAGGGGAAGACCGAGGGGAACATCGTGGAGCAAGTCGTGGCACTGCTGGTAACGGCTTTTTGACTGTTTTGATTGCCGGGAATTGTTGGCATCTAATTGGCAGCCATTTACATCGTAAAATTGCTGAAAAAGTAGGTGAAAAAGTTGACAAAAAAAGTGGGTGGCAACTTCTAGTGTCAAGGACGTGTCACTATTTAGTATCATTGACACTTGTCAAGGACACGTCAACAGGGTGGACCGGAGTTGGACTATGTTCAATTTGGGTGTCCTTTATAATCTCTCTTTCCTTATCTGTTAGTCCGTAAAGCTGATAAACCAACCGATCAATTTTCTGGTCGGTCTTCTCAATTTCACTCTCCAGCTCTCTTCTCTTATCACTATCGGACGCCATTGGTGCTTGCTCTCTAGCTGAGGGGTCACAAAGCGTCGCATTGATTACTATATTGGTTGTCAATGCCCTGCCACGGCGAGATAGCGGTCCTCCTCCCAATTAGGATTGTAAGGGATGCCTGTTTTCAAGATAGCGTAGAACACCGAGAGCAGCTTGCGTCCTACAGCCACCAAGATGTGCATTTTAGCTTTCCCCTCTTTAACCCGCTGCTCAAAGTAGGCACGGTATCTGGGTAAGTTTCTGATAGCTACTATTGAGAGCATCCAGATGATTCTTCTCAGGTACTTGTTCCCGGCATGGCTCATCTTGGGATGTTCCAACCGATGGTTACCGGTCTGGAAGGTACGAGGGCACCAGCCAAAATGGGATAGGAACTGCTTCAAAGTTGGAAAGTGGTGGATATCCCCAATCTCTGAGATTATAGTAGCCAGGGAAGAGATGCGACCTAAGGGAAAGTCCTCAGGCTTATAGGGCAACTTGTGGAAGAGATTTGTTATTTCACTCTCGAGCCTATCAATGGCTGACTGTAGATTTAGAAGTCTTTCCCCGAGGATAGATATTTTAATCCCCAGGGCTGGTTCCTTCTGAAGGATACCGACGGTATCCCGGGCTACTTCAAGGATCCTCCTGGCCATACCCCTCCCCATCCGGTGTGGGCTGGCATTAGATAAGCACTGGGCTACCTCCTCTTCCTTAGCATGGATAATATGCTCCGGACCGGGGAAGGCTATAAGAAGTGCTAGAGAACTTGCGGAATCAAGCTGCCTGAAAACCCTGTTGAATTCAGGAAAGAGGATGGTAAGAGTCTCACGAAGCTGGTTTAGCATGAAGGCTCTCTCCTTAACCAGGTCAGCACGAAATCGAGTAAGCTCTTTCAGGTTATCAAGGACGGGATTGGGAATAAAAAGAGTCTTATGATTATCAAGAGACAGGATAGCTGCTAGTGAACGAGCATCTATACTATCAGTTTTGGCTTTCTTTCCCTGTGCCTTGCGAAACTGCCCAGCTCGGAATGGGTTTACCTCCACCAGTTCATAACCTAGGCTGAGAAGGAAATAACTCAAGGTAGTACTATAAGGACCACAGGCTTCCACTCCGATAAGAAAATCATCCTTATTGGTAGAAATCTTGTCTAAGGCAGAAACGAATTCAAGAAATCCTTGGCGCTCACTATTTATGGAGAATGTTTTATAGTATGTATCCCCGGGCAAATCTCGGATAGAGATATGGTGACGGTTTTTGCCTACATCAACTCCTACATGGTATTTAGCCAATCTTTAACCTCCTTTGTGAAATTTATCCGAGCTTTGGGAGGTTCCCGCTATGCCATCACACACGCACTGAATCAGAGGTCTCCAGATACTGGAGCCACCTTATTACTTATCAGAGGTCATCAGGCGGGAGCACTCATTCAATCCGCAGAGGTACTTTTGTCCCCAGTGCAACGAAGAGGTCTCCCAAATGCTCCTCCATTATGATAACATCCACAAATAATATACGTGTGCAATGGGGTAACAATTCTAGCAATAGTACAGTTATCTGCATAACGTTCCGTAGCTTTGCGAAGTTGCTGCCTTCGTATGCCGATTCTATTTTCCCTTACTCGTCATAGCCCTGGCAACCGGCAGAGCAATCCCCAGTATGATCGCGAAACGGAACGATGTCTCCCAATCGACAGCACTTTGTCCATGCGCAATCAGGTTCCAGAGGTAGGTCACAATTGCAGCAACCACGAGGGTCACAGCGAATGTGGTCACAGATTTGCAGAGATTGCTTACCTATCATTCCAACTGAACCAAACAGAGAGGACTACCAAACCGTTGGCTATTTTACCTTTCAGGATAGTTCGATTGTGAAAGAGCTAACTAATGTAGCATTACTGCGTTATAATATTTGCCAGAACGTTACGAGGAGAGTGGGAATGAAAAAGAAATTCATTGCAGTCATGTTGTCAGTGTTTACAATTATCGGCCTTGCTGCATGTAGCGCTCCAAATTCTATGCTTGATGATACCAAATGGTTTTTAAGGTCATACGGTGAGCAAAATAACCTACAAGCTATAATAGAAGATACCGAAATTACTGCGACATTCAACAGTGCTAAAAGTGAGGTCAGTGGTTCTGCTGGATGCAATACCTACTTTGCCGGATATGACGTTAGAGGTAGCAAGCTTTCCATATTTGAAATGGCTTTCACAGAGATGGCCTGTATTTCACCTGAGGGGGTAATGGAACAGGAACAAGAATTTCTGACAATTCTTGCCAATGCGCAGTCTTTTCAGGCTGATGACACGACATTAACGATTTTCTGCTCGGGTGGGCAGCAACTATATTTCACTGCGGCTACTAGAATTCAACAGTGAATAATTTATCTTTCCTACAACATAGCCACACTGTTTAAATGCCCTAGCCATAACCCAGGCATCCATTCTAATCGTAATTACTACGATTAATTATTGTGAAATCTAGCACCAAAATTAATAACAAGGATAAGAACATCGTTGCAGGAAAATGACCTGAAAGACTATTGTTATTAAAAGGCTAAAATAGCTATGTTGGTTTCCGCATGGGTAAACCAAGGGATTGTTAAAGCGATGGTTATTTTAGCTTTCTTTAAAAGTAGTATGGTAGCTAGCCCTGGCTCAAGGTCAGCAGCAAACGGTATTCACTGCTTTTTATCTGCTTATCGGCTTCTTCAGGATAAGGTTCTACATTAAACGTGAAAGTATAGCCCTGATGTGATTCCTGAGCGGCCTGGTCGGTAAGTCCGGGCTGGGTAAGTGTTATTTCATTTAAAACACCATCCTGGGTAATTTCTAAAAGGCAAGCAACTCTGCCCTCCCAGACACAGGTCACATCCCTGGCACATCGGCTGTCTTCACTAACTTCCTTGAAGCTTATCTCGAGATTCTCACCAGTAATTTGAGCCTTCTGGCCGATAGCCAGGGAGAATTCTTGCCCAAGGCCAGCTTCAATATCACAAGGCCGGCACGCAGAGCCGCCTGACAGCAAAGCCACTAGAACTGTCAGAAGAAGAGCAGACTTTTTCATAGGCCTATACTATTCCTACCCGTATTCCAGTGTCAATGTCTAGAATCTACTCATTCTTTGTTACTGGTAAGCAAACCATGGGACTACAAAACCGATGTTTGTTTTAGCTTCCGAATACCATAGAGGCTTTACTGGGCAACGTTCCTAATTCCTCAAGCCATTTGTCGACTCAATCTGTATTTTTTCTGTAGATAAATGCCTTTTTATAGGATATAGCCCAAAAAGTAACAAAACGTCAGAAAGAGATTGCCGAAAAAAGCCTATTCAAACAATGATTTTT
>CAZMJZ010000101.1:0-5016 GCA_964566845.1 uncultured Dehalococcoidales bacterium
CCCGTCATTGCGAGTCCTTCTGTGGAAGGACGAAGCAATCTCACACGCTAATAATAAGGGGCGTGGCAATATCATGGTTGTCCCCCTCCCACCTAGATTGATTCGGTCGCTCAAGCGACCTCACAATGACAAAAATGGTGTGCAGATTGCTTCGTCGCCCTTCTAGGAAGGACTCCTCGCAAAGACGAAATGGGGCATTCCTGGAGATTGCTTCGGCACTTTGTGCCTCGCAATGACGAAAAGGGAGTGTCATGGCCAGCCTCTTTTTCCCCCGTCATTGCGAGCCGAAGGCGTGGCAATCTCAGTGGGGGGTATTCCTGACATTAGCTCCTTTAAAGTCTGGCTGCCGCTTTTCACCGGATAGTATTTGAGGCAGGCATTGTAATCCGGGTCAGTTCCCACCTCAGCCATTGTTTCATCTACCGCTTCCTTTATCGTCATCTGTCTAGCGCATAGATTGGTTATAATAATGGGGGTTGCTTTATCAACATAGTCCAAGCCGACACTGGCGTCCCAGCCCAAATAGGTTGAAGCTCCATTATCAATAAAGGCAGTAGCCAAATCATCAAGATAGAGACAGGAGCAGCCCATCATTATGATAACCGTGTTATCAAACTCTCCTCCCATACTTTGGGTAACGAATTTGGAGCCGATAGCGAACACCCAGGGATAATGCTCATCAATCCTTGCCATCGCCAGTTGCTCAGTTAACTGCCAGGTAACATACCTTGTCTGGCTATATGGCTCGTCAGTAAATAGACAGGTCTTTTCGATTGTCTCCCCTTCCCTGCCCAGCAATCCGGAATGAGCGCGAAAGATAATCAGGTCATATCCATAGCCTGGCAACTCCCGGTAAAAGTTAACGGTAATTTCATCACCCTGATAAACATAAACCTCAAAACCGCAATCCTCAAGCTCCTGGGTCGTCTGCTGGATAAAAGCCTGGTTCGGCTGAAGGCTATAGAGCTGGTCGATAATAGCTGCCTTAAGGGGATTATTTAATGAGTCATCAGCCTGATTACAAGCCGGTAGTGACACTAGCGAGACGATTAAAAGAGCTAGTATCAAAAGCCAGCTAAGACCAAGGCGAGTGGTTTTCTTGTTAGCCAATGCCGTTCCCATTGTTGTCCGCCAGATAGTACCGCTTGATATTGTATCAGTATCAATACCCAATGCCAACTGCCAGCCTCGGGGTGATATTGCCTAACTTGAGTAAAAACAAAGGGGCGAGACCCTTATGGGTCTCGCCCCTTTTGCCGCCCTAACGGTTAGTAGGCATCCACCTTATCTTGTCTAATTCTAATCCTTGTTACCAAACAAAAGCCCATCGCCATAGACATCAACTTTAATGGTGTCTCCGTTATCAGCGTTATCATTGGTAACAACAACCACATAGTGGTCCCTTAAGGGGTAATTCTTGAGGGTCAACCCCCACCACGTGTTTTCGAACCAAGTGGTGCATGAAATCCAGCCGTCGCGTTTCTCCTCAACCACATAGTAGGCGCCAGCGCACACATTCTCAAAGGTAAACATACCCAGTTCATTAATATCTGGGGTACTAGGATCATCAGTGACGGTCTGAACTTTTGGTATATCTCCCCATGTAGTGGGGTCGGGGTTTATACTGCCAGGGTAGGGGTATTCGTAGGGGAAAAGCCCTATCCACCATCCAGCAATCCCAGCCTCATTATCATCCCATTCGCCATTAATGCAGCAATTATTGAAGAACTTGTAACCCTCTATGCTAGCGTGGCATTTGTGGATTACCTCTACCGAGGCATCATCATTATCGGTGATGTCATTGGGCAAACCAGCGATGTCATAGTGGAACACTACCGTATTTACCAATGGGTTGGGGTCACCCGCATCAATGTCGCGGGTGAAGTCATGACTCTCAGAAGCCAACGCAGCCAGTGAGGAAGCGAACGAGCTTTCCAAATCGCCAAGAAGGCTATCGTCGACACTGTCAAGGATGAGCTCAACATCTCCCTTGTTCTCCACCTTGATGGTATAGGTTATGGTATCACCAACCTCACCAGAGACGGGAGCCGCAGTCTTGGTGACCTCTAGGTCAGGGTGCACCAGGTCTACCGTATCCGTAGCCACATCACTAAACGCCGTGCCCGTTTGGTCCTCGTAGGTGGCGGTTACTTCGTTCACCAGCGGGTCGGGATCACCTGCCTTCACCGTGTAGACGAAATCATGAGTCTCAGAAGCCCCCACAACCAGCGTGGCGGCGAAAGCAGCATCAACACCGGGCAGCAAATCATCCACAACACTCATCTTGTCGAGGTCGACATCTCCAGTGTTCTTTACCGTAATGGTATAGGTGATGTCATCACCTTCTTTGGAAATGTCGGTATCGGCTTCCTTGGTAACCTCAAGACCGGGTCTCACCACTTCTACCGAGGCATCATCATTATCGGTGATGTCATTGGGCAAACCAGCGATGTCATAGTGGAACACTACCGTATTTACCAATGGGTTGGGGTCACCCGCATCAATGTCGCGGGTGAAGTCATGACTCTCAGAAGCCAACGCAGCCAGTGAGGAAGCGAACGAGCTTTCCAAATCGCCAAGAAGGCTATCGTCGACACTGTCAAGGATGAGCTCAACATCTCCCTTGTTCTCCACCTTGATGGTATAGGTTATGGTATCACCAACCTCACCAGAGACGGGAGCCGCAGTCTTGGTGACCTCTAGGTCAGGGTGCACCAGGTCTACCGTATCCGTAGCCACATCACTAAACGCCGTGCCCGTTTGGTCCTCGTAGGTGGCGGTTACTTCGTTCACCAGCGGGTCGGGATCACCTGCCTTCACCGTGTAGACGAAATCATGAGTCTCAGAAGCCCCCACAACCAGCGTGGCGGCGAAAGCAGCATCAACACCGGGCAGCAAATCATCCACAACACTCATCTTGTCGAGGTCGACATCTCCAGTGTTATTTACAGTGATGGTATATGTAATTTCATCACCTTCTTTGGATATTTCAGTATCGGCTTCCTTGCTAACCTCAAGACCAGGGCCAATCTCCGGTTCGAACTGCTTCTCGACACTTAGCCCAAAAGGCTTTAATATTGCTGTACTTTGTATGTTGGGGTCCTCCGGCTCGAGTATCACCGGCCACTCGCCATCGGTAGAGGCGGTGAGAGAAGCCGAGAATGGTGATGTATCCCAGTAAAGCGTTGCCGAGACATCACCACTCGCATCGGTTAGTACGGTCGTTTCGGTAATTGCTGGATCGGTTGGGCTGAAGCTGCCCGCACTCGTTGTAAATGTTACTTCTATCTTATCTAAACACCCGGAACCGGTAACGGCAGTATTGAAAACTTGGGAATTACTGCCACCGGCGCCCTCCCATAGATTCATTAGCCCCAACCCGGGTCCAAAAAGGTTCACGGCTCTGGCCGCAGCCAAGTCATAGATATCGTTGGCTCTTTCGTTCACCGCCGCTGGGTATGCCAGTATCTGGGTTTTGCCACCTTTAATATATTTCCAGATAGCGAGCTGCGTAGCTGCCGCTTCCCGGTTGGGACTTAAAGGATCGGGGAAGGTACTGTAATTGGTCATGATGTAGGCAATCGCACACCAATCGATAGGTGTGGCTTGCCGAGGCGCGTTAACCAGATATGCGTCAAAGCAATTATCGACGAGGATTTGCTGATCAGGGTCAACACACCAGCCATCGTACGGTACCGTATCAACGGTCAGGTGAAATAGCCCTGCCGTTGATGTAGCTGCATGACCGGATAGCCACACCCACGTCGCCGGGCTTATCCCTGTCAGGCAGACCCTAGGGTCATCATCAGCCGGGGCTGAATCTACCGGTGTTGCCGGTATCACTACCAGCCCGAGCACCATAACCAGAACTAGAAGTGGAAATAATATTTTCTTCATTTTTATGCTCCCTCCTTTTCTTTGTATATTAGCCATTTACTGGTTGTCTATATTCTTTTTTACCCCTCCTTATTACTTATACATTTATTGTCTGGTTATCTGCATTTCACTTTCCATTCTATTCCAGCACAACTAATTGCCTATAAAATTGGTGCCTAAATTTCGTTAAATATCTTATAGATACCCTCACAAGCAATTAACCACCTCCTCAAGATATCGCGGCGCAGACGAAGAAATCTGTGTCTATTCAACCCGCGGCATAACTAAACTTCGGCGAAAGCTGATTTTAAGATTTCCTTCATGACATTCCACACCTCCTACTTCTTCATCAATCTCATCTATCTTGCCACCTCCACAAAACAAAAAACCGACCTTGCCTTAAGGTCGGTTTCGCTACTGGCTCGGCGGAACCCAAGCGACCAATTACGGGTTCTGCTTCGTCGCTACCTTTCTCAAAGGATTAGTGCCTTAGTTCTGACTTTAGTCCTAGCTATATTGTATCAGGAACTGTAACTTTGTCAATAGCCCATTAGTAATAGATAACTAGTAATACTTATGCCCACCCACTTTACCCCTCAGAATTCCTAAAGGGATTTATCCTCCCCTTCTTTGCCCCTATTGATAGGCTATGTTAAAATAAATTTAAGCACCGCCATTTCTCTTCTCTGAGGAAGATGAAGAGGCCAGCACCCAGAAATTATCATTCCTCCCAAGGTGAGATGGGTGAAAGGAAGTTTTAGAGGGACAAAGTCCCTCTAAAAAACTAATTCCCCCTCCCTTATAAAGGGAGGGGGACACAGGGGGTAGGTTACCTAATAAAAAGGGGGATAGGGTTGACCGATAATCTTATAACCGAGCAGCTAAGGCAGCTACCAAATAAAAAGGGGGATAGGGTTGACCGATAATCTTATAACCGAGCAGCTAAGGCAGCTACCAACCAGCCCTGGCGTCTACCTGATGAGGGACGCTGACGGGAATATTTTATATGTGGGTAAGGCAGCTAGTCTTCATCACCGGGTAAAGTCATATTTTGCTGCCAGTCAAAAGCTATCGCCGAAGCTACGACGGATGGTAGCCCGAGTTAATGACTTTGACTTCTTTATTACCTCTTCGGAGCAG
>CAZMJZ010000102.1:0-4996 GCA_964566845.1 uncultured Dehalococcoidales bacterium
TCTCACGGAGGTCCCGGATTTCATCAATGCCCCGGTTGCTGGCGGCATCAATTTCTATAACATCTAAAGCTCTACCCTCAGTTGTTGCCTGGCAACTCTGGCAGGTATTGCACGGCTCACCCTTGCCGTTAGTGAGACAATTCACTGCCTTAGCCAAAATACGCCCGGTGCTGGTCTTACCTGTTCCCCGGGGACCACAAAAAAGGTAGGCATGAGCTACACGACCACCGGCGAGGGCATTGCGTAGTGTTTGTGTTACCTGCTCCTGTCCAACTACCTCAGCTAGAGTTTGGGGACGCCACTTACGATAAAAGACTTGAGGAGCCATCTTCCTTGGCTTTTATTATACTCTTATTGTTTGTTTTCCAAAAGGGCTTATGCTTGTCCATACTTTTATAACACATCTATCTTATTTTAAGGTTGTAGAATGTGACAGATGTTTCCTCTGTTTTGTCACTTTGTCCCTCACAGCTATGGGTGGCAATAGCATAGAAGCGAGAATGTGGGGTGACACCTTCTGAGTAACATAGTGTCATAGGAATATCCAAAGGAAATCAGAAGTTTGGAGCAGATAGATATTAAATTGTTGAAGGGGATACAGGGGTATGGGGGGTGATAAATAAAAGCCAGCTTTAATAAGTCTAGCTGCTTATATAAAGCTGGCAATCTAAGTCGACTAATTAACTATAGTAGCGAGGGCAAATCCTTGGACAAATCGTCTACCCCTTCAATTTTTCGCTTGATATCTTCTTCTCTCTCTTTGACCTCTTGGATGTAGGCAGTCGATGTATTATAGTATTTCTTGATTTTTCCCACTTCGCTAAGTTCAGACAGGATTACAGTTACATCCATCAGTCCTTTTTCCCTGGGGTAATCACCGTCTCTTATTACAGCCTCGGGGGCTAAGCTTTTTAGATAGTTTCCTAGTTCCTTAACTAGGTCCATGTTCATTTCCTTGGTTGGGGCAGAGAGAAGGTATAGTGCTCTAAATGCATCGGCAGGGTTGCATCTGAGTGATATGTCACTTATAGCTTCGTCCATTGCCTGGATTCCCTTGTTAGTTTCAGTGCTCTTTCCTCTGAAATGATGTCCTCCGAATTTAAAGTTAAATAATGGAAGTGGTGATTTACCATAGCCGATTACCGTCCATCCTACCAGGGTCTGTATTATGTCTCCGGCATCAAGCATCTTTGCCCCGATATATTTAGACTTTTTCTCCTCGCCGGCACAAAGTATATTGTAGAAGGGTTCAACTATTAGGGAATTAATCTTCGCCAGGTTATTTCTGAGTGAAAAGTCCTTTCTGACATACCTTTGATTGTCAACAAGGAATATTGCGTCAGCCACTACATTGGCAGATTTAAGACACGTAGCTGAGTTATAGATAGTTCTTTCCTCTGTGGTTTCTTCATGCTCAAAGGGAAGAACAATAAGATTATATACTGGTTTATCGGCATAACGCTCTTTTATGTATTGTGTCATTATTGGTAATGACCCGGAGCCAGTGCCGCCGGCAGCACCTGCAATTAGTAAGAAGGCATCTGACTCGAAGAAGTGGCGGGCAGTTCTTATGGCGTCCATGATCTTATCTCCGTCTTCTTTGGCAACTTCGGCGCCCAGTTCATTTATCTTACCTACGCCATGCCCACCAGTCTTTCGACCTCCAATAAGGATTCTATGCTGGTAATCAGCCTTTATAGTGGCTAGCCCACTTAAATCGGCAGCGTCCGTATTCACAGCGAAAGTGCCGGTAATTATCTCAATCCCCCGTGTGCTACGTGCCCTCTTGTTTAGTCGGGCAAATTCATCGGCAACCCTACTGCCGCATTGCCCAAAACCAATAACCACTAGTTTCATTTCTCACCTCAATATTAAATAGTTCAGCTATTTTAGCCATATTACTACGGTAATGTCAAATAACCCCTTATTACCATCTACAGACCTTTATCAGCAACATAAGCGGCTACATCGGCTAAGCGGCAGCTATAGCCCCACTCATTATCATACCAGGCAATAACTTTGACCATGTTACCAGCAATGACCATGGTGCTGGGCGCGTCGACAATAGAGCTGGCTGGATTGCCCTTAAAATCTATACTTACCAGCTCATCCTGGCAATACTCCAGTATGCCGGCTAAAGGTCCATTAGCCGCTTCCTGAAAAGCCTGGTTAACTTGTTCAACGGTAACCTCTTTGTTTAAATCGGCGACAAAATCAACAACGGAAACTATGGCTACCGGCACTCTGAAGGCTAATCCGTGAAGTCTGCCTTTAAGTTCAGGAATAACCTGGGTCACGGCTCTGGCAGCACCGGTGGTAGTGGGGACAATGTTCATAGCTGCGGTGCGAGCCCGGCGTAAATCGCGGTGAAACATGTCCAGGAGTCTCTGGTCATTGGTGTAGGCATGAATGGTAGTCATTAACCCCTTATTAACTCCAAAGTTTTGGTGCAATACCTTGACCACCGGGGCAATGCAATTTGTAGTGCAAGAGGCGTTGGATATGATGTTATGCCTGTGCGGATTATACTGGTCTTCATTGACGCCGAGAACAATAGTTATATCGTCATTACGGGCTGGGGCTGAGATAAGCACTTTTTTGGCACCACCCTGTAGGTGAGCTGCTGCCTTGGTGGCATCAGTAAACAACCCGGTTGACTCTATTACTATGTTTACGCCGTAATCCTGCCATGGGATATTACCTGGGTTGCGCTCTGACAGCACCTTTACCTCTTTATCATCAACTGTAATTGAATTATCGGAGGCTTCTACCTTGCCAGGATAGCGACCGTAGCTGCTGTCCCATTTTAGTAGGTGGGCATTAGTTTTAGTATCAGTCAGGTCATTAACAACTGCCACCTCCAGTTTGCCGCTATGATATTGACTAATTGCCCTGAGTGTTAATCTTCCTACACGCCCAAAGCCGTTAATTCCAATTTTGGTCGTCATCTTATACCTCCCAAGTGTTTGACAGGTTGTTTCATATTATATAGCAACTCATATGGTATTGTTCTCTACCCCAGGTATCCTTAAAGATTTTGGCTTGTTCGTTTACTTATAGCTTCAAGTTGTGGAAGGCACTTATCCCGGCAAAGCTGGCATTTTGCCCTAGCTCGTCTTCTATTCTGAGTAGACGGTTATACTTGGCGGTACGTTCTGAACGGCAAGGGGCGCCGGTTTTAATTTGACCTGTATTCAAGCCTACAGCCAGGTCGGCTATGGTGGTATCTTCAGTCTCACCGGAACGGTGACTTATGATTGCTGTCCAGCCTGCCTGCTGTGCCATATTAATGGCAGTGATTGTCTCGGTTAGCGTGCCGATTTGATTAGGTTTGATAAGAATGGAATTGGATGCTTTCAGGCTGATGCCCTGGCTAAGGCGATTTACATTGGTAACATAGATGTCATCGCCAACAAGCTGAACTCTACTTCCCAATTTCTGAGTTAGAAGATGCCAGCCATCCCAGTCATCCTCTGCCATACCGTCCTCAATACTAATCAGTGGGTAGCTTGATGCTAACTTGACATAATAATCTACCATTTCGCTGGTGCTAAGCGAAGCTCCTTCTTTAGCCAGGATATATTGACCATCTTTATAGAATTCGCTGGCGGCTGGGTCTAAGGCAACAAAGCAGTCCCTGCCTGGCTTATAGCCGGCTCCTTCAATAGCTGACAAAATTACCTCTATCGCCTGTTTGTTTGAGGGCAAAGATGGGGCAAAGCCTCCTTCGTCGCCGACATTGGTATTAAGGAGTTTATCCTTAAGCACCCTTTTTAGACAATGGTAAACTTGGGTACCCATTTGAAGGGCATGACTAAAGTTGATAGCTCTCACTGGCACAAACATAAACTCCTGGAAATCTGTTGAATTGGCGGCATGCTTACCTCCATTTAGGATATTCATCATAGGTACTGGTAAGGTATAAGAGGTTGCCCTGCCTAGATAGTGGTATAGTGGTATTTTGAGGTGGTTAGCCGCAGCGTGAACCACGGCTAGCGATGTTCCCAGAATGGCATTAGCCCCGAGGCATTCTTTGTTGTCAGTGCCATCAATCTCTATCAGCTTATGGTCAATAGCTGCCTGGTCAGTAGCCAACATCCCGATTATAGCGGCAGCTATGTGTTCATTAACATTATTTACCGCCTGGAGGACGCCCATTCCATTAAATCTGGAGTCGTCTCTATCTCGGAGTTCTACTGCCTCGTGTTTACCGGTGCTGGCTCCGGATGGCACGGCCGCCCGACCTATTGTACTGTCAGCTAGCTTTACCTCAACCTCCAGGGTAGGGTTGCCCCTGGAATCCAGGATTTCTCGGGCTTTAATATTGGCAATGGTTGTCATTTTTAATTTTGAAATTGGCTATTGGTCTACAATTAAGCTAAGAGCTTTATTCACTGCCTCAACTGCATTTTGAGCTGGGATAATTGAGTTATCCTGCTGGTCATTTCTGGATAACGACCAGGTGTTTAACCCGATAACAGGGATGCCGCTTTGTAGAGCGTGGCTTATCTCGGACAGGGTGCCATAGCTGCCATCAATAGCGATAACCGCCTGAGCTGATTTGACCACAGCCAGATTTCTAGCATAGCCTAGCCCAGTGACTATAGGAATCTGTACATAGCGATTAGCCGTCTGGCGGCTATCCCCGGGTAGGATACCGATAGTTATCCCACCCTCTGAACTAGCTCCTCGGCAGGCTGCTTCCATAACGCCACCCAGACCACCGCAAACCAAGATAATCCCTTCCCTGGCTAGCTCACGACCTACCTCTTCAGCCAGTTGGGCTTCCTCCCTGGAGCATTGCCCACCACCTATAACAGCAATGAACCTCGTCTTATTTATCATTTGGGTAATTCCTTAGTTTGATGGATATGTGGATTATATCACTGGGGTCTAAATATTAGCAAAGAATTAGTTAAGAGGTTGTTTAGAAACCTATCTCCCTGGCTCCCTTCCCTTATTAATTTATTAAGGGAAGGGGGAGTGTAGGTAGGAG
>CAZMJZ010000103.1:0-4994 GCA_964566845.1 uncultured Dehalococcoidales bacterium
TGAGCCTGCCGAAGCGTCCTGCGCTGAGCCTGCCGAAGCGAAGTCCCAGTCAACTGCCCAGTAGTCAATGTAATCTCACCATTTCTTGACTTCATCCCGTACCTCAAGGGTGACACGCTCTACTTGAGTTCGTTTGCCTTCCCAGACTAGCTCAGTCCTTCCTTTGGAAGGATTACCCCTGAGTTTCCCACTTTGAGTTGTCTCTACCACAATTCTACTATATGGCTTGGATGAGGTTCTGTCAACATACCCCGCCTCATAACTATAGAGCCCACATACTGCAAAATTGCTATATGCCGACCCTAAGTGAACAAACTGTAACTTCGCATAGAAACCAGGTTTATTTATTATCTATAGCCTCTTTTTTTAATTCTCTATACCCCACTGCCGAGATTGCCACATCCTTTATCCTTCAGCAAAGGGTGAAGGATTCGCAATGACATTAAGGGGTGCCCCGAAATGAAACGGCAAGGAACAATGTGTCACCAAGATATTGACCGAGTACACTTACTTGCTGTATCTACAGTCTATGGACTATAATATCGGCGGAATGAGCTAAAAGAGGGTAGGTAAACTATATGGAGCAATATGGGCTGGACAATATTCGCAACCTTGTTTTACTGTCTCATTGTGGCGCTGGCAAGACATTAGTATCAGAAGCCATATTATTTACGGCTGGAGCCATCAGCCGATTAGGTAAGGTTGATGATGGGACTAGTACCTCAGATTATGACCCGGAGGAAGTAAAACGCAAGATTAGCCTTAATCTAACTATGCTTCCCTGTTACTGGAGGGGGGCTAAGATTAACCTTATTGATACCCCTGGTTACTCCGACTTTGTTGGCGAGGTCAAGGCAGCGATACGGGTTGCTGAAGGGGCAGTAATTGTAATCTGCGCCGCCTCCGGTGTTGAAGTTGGCACTGAGCAGGTGTGGGCATATAGCGAGGAAGCTAACCTGCCTCGTCTTATCTTGGTTAATAAAATGGACCGTGAGAATGCTAATTTCTTCCGGACCGTAGATGAACTTCAGTCAAAACTTGGCTCTAGATGCCTCCCTGTGCAGTTACCCATAGGTGCCCACGATAATTTCCAGGGGATAGTCGACCTGCTGACAATGAAAGCCTATATCGGGTCCAAAGCTGAAGAGGCTGAAATACCCTCATCAATGCAGACACAAGCCGATTCATTCCGGGATAAGCTGATAGAGACAGTAGCTGAAGTCGATGATAAACTCATTGAGAAGTATCTGGATGGTGAGGAGCTCAGCCTGGAGGAATTAAGTGGTGGTTTAAGACAGGCAATAATAAGTGGCAAGATTGTCCCTATTCTAGCTGGCTCTGCCCTGCAAAATGTAGGGATTAAGTGGTTAATGGATGCAATATATAACTATCTGCCGTCGCCTAAGGAGCGAGAGGTAATTATGTCTGACGACTCAGCCAAACAAGCAGTTGAGCCTAGTCAGGATGCTCCCCTAGCTGCTCTGGTATTTAAAACTAGTGCTGACCCCTATGTCGGTAAGCTTACCTACTTTCGGGTTTACAATGGTGCTATTGATAGTAATTCTCAGGTATGGAATTCTACCCAGGATGGTGTAGAGCGCATAGGTCAGCTATTTGTTTTGAGGGGCAAGAACCAGGAGGCGGTATCTCAGCTCAGGGCTGGAGATATGGGGGCAGTAGCCAAATTAAGCCTGACCAGCACCGGGGATACATTATGTAGCCGCGATAATCCAGTGAAAATTGCGCCTATTCTGTTTCCTGAACCGGCTTTCAATGAGGCGGTGTACCCCAAGACTAAGGCTGACTTGGATAAGCTAGGAGCAGCATTATCCAGGTTAGCTGAGGAAGACCCTACCCTGCGGGTACATAGGGAGGCTGATACCAATGAGACCATTTTATCAGGAATCGGAGAGACTCACCTTGAGGTGGCTGCAGAAAAGATGATGCGTAAGTTCGGTGTCGGTGTGGAGCTAGAAATTCCCAGGGTTCCATATAAAGAGACTATTACTGTGCCAGCCAAAGCTGAGTATAAGCATAAGAAGCAAACGGGAGGGCATGGTCAGTTTGGGCATGTCTTTCTGGAGCTTGAACCTTTGTCTCGCGGTAGTGGTCATGAGTTTGTTAATAAGGTAGTGGGTGGCTCCATACCGAGGAATTATATTCCGGCTGTGGAAAAAGGGGTTAACGAAGCTATTCAGGAAGGAATTTTAGCTCGCTACCCGGTTGTTGACATCAGGACAAGAGTATATGATGGTAGCTTTCACCCGGTTGATTCCTCTGATATATGCTTCAAGATTGCCGGGGCCGGGGCGCTGAAGAAGGGATTATCTCAGGGACAACCTATTCTACTTGAACCGATAATGAACATTAGGATAACAATTCCTGAGGACTACACCGGTGATATTATTGGTGACCTTAATACCAAGCGAGCCCGGGTTCAGGGGATGAACCCTGAGCGTGGAATCAATGTTATTGAGGCTCAGGTGCCCTTGGCTGAAGTTTTACGCTATGCCATAGACCTTAAATCAACAACTCAGGGCAGGGGCACTTACACTTTGGAGTTTAGCCACTACGAAGAAGTGCCCTCCCACATTACCCAAAAGATTATTGCTGAAAGGCAAAGCGGGAAGGCTTAGCTTTAGTTGTCTTTATTTGTAGTGCTTCGTGAGCACTATAACTTTCTTACCCCGCCAGAAGCTCTTTTATTTTGCTACTGAGAGCAGGTAGTATCTTCTTCCAGTCTCCGACTATACCATAATTGGCTACTTTAAAGATATTTGCCTCAGGGTCTTTGTTTATAGCTACGATGTTTTTAGAACCGGAACAACCAGTTGTGTGTTGGCTAGCACCAGAGAGAGCAACGGCAATGTAAAGGTTGGGGCTAATAATTTTACCGGTGAGCCCTATTTGTAGCCCGGTTGGCACCCAGCCATTATCAATGGGTGGTCTGGTAGCACCTACTGCTCCCTTCAGCATCTTCGCCAGTTCCCCTAATTGCTCAAAACCTTCAGCACTGCCAATGCCCCTACCTCCGCCAACTACCACCTCAGCATCCTCCAATTTTATCCCTTCTACCTCTTCTCGCACCTTCTCCAGGACCTTGGTTCTTATTGCTGATGGGTCTAAACCAGCCTCAATAGTAATGACCTCCCCTTGCCTTGATTCATCTCGCTCTAGGGGTGACATGGCTTTGACTCTAACCGCTGCTATCTGGGGGTAGGTCTCATAGGTAAAGACAGCTTGAGCATTCCCTCCGTAGACAGGCTTGGTTTGTATCAGCCTCCTTGAGTCAGGGTCAATAGCTAGCTCTAGGCAGTCCATAGTGGCTGCTGTCCCTAGCCTGAAGGCTAAGCGGGGGGCTAGGTCACGACCAATTCCGTTCTGCCCTAGAATAAGAATCTGGGGCGTCACTTGCTTGATTACCTTCTCCATAATTGATACATAAGAATCTGTCTGGTAATCTTTAAGTAACGGGTCATTAACTACATATACCTTATCGGCACCAAAGGCAATGGCTTCATTAGCTACACTACTTACATCACTGCCTATTAACGCGGCACATAATTCTTCTCCCAGGTCATCAGCCAGCTTTCTGCCGCAACCCAATAGTTCGGTTGTAATCGTCGCTAGTTTTCCCTCTGTAACCTCACCATAAATCATAACGCCTTTGTATTCAGCCATGGATTTACCTCCTTAATTTTGGGCGAAAGACCCTCTGTTATGTAAATTGCTAAACCTCATCATTTTTCCCTGTCATTGCGAGGAGCATAGCGACGAAGCAATCTCTAAGACGGGATTGCTTCGCTTCGCTCGCAATGACGATAAGACTAGATTATCTTCCTGATTGGGTGTGTCCTTGAGCCATAACGCTTTCATAATATTTTGTCTTCTCTAAGTTTCAAGGCTAGATTAACTGCCGCTTCTTCCGGGCTTTCTCCTTCAATAATCTGGCACTTCACCTCACTGACCGGTTGGTATAACTTGAGCAGCCTGGTATGACGCCCAGCAGCGCCAATTTGGGCGGGGTCAACGCCTATATCGGCTGGTTTCCAGGTAATAGGCTGTTTTTTCTTGGCTGCCATAATTCCTTTCAGAGTTGGATAGCGAGGCTCGCCAAGCTCGCTAGTCACTGTAATCAAGGCTGGCAAGGATACCTCAATAACCTCATGGCCGTCATCGGTTATCCGTTCTACTCTTGCCTTACCATCAGTAATGTCTATTTTTTGGGCTACGGTTACACTGGGTAGCCCGAGGAAGTCAGCGATACCAGAGCCTACCTGTCCTGCATCCCAGTCACCAGCCTGCCTGCCACAGAAGATGAGGTCATAGTCACCTATCTTCTTGATAGCCATAGCCAGAGCGTAGGCTGTTGACCAGCTATCACCATCGGCAAAAGCCTCATCCTGTAACAGGATAAGCTCATCAGCCCCCATAGACAGCGATTTCCTTAATACATCTATGAGTAGGTCAGCGCCCAGGCTTACAACCGTGATTTTACCCCCCTGGGCATCTTTAATTCTTAGCGCCGCCTCTACCGCCTGCTCATCATAGGGGCTAATTACTGGCTGCACCCCTGGTGGCGACACCGCTTTGTTGGTGGCAGTATCAACCTTGAAGCTGGCTGGTGGCGCCTCAGGGTCAACCACTTGTTTGATGCAGACAATCATATTCATAATGTCTATCCCTCCTTCTATTTATAGCTCCCTCTTTAATCTTGGTAATAAACAAGCGGTTATTCTAGCTTAAGGGCGCTTCTATGTCAAGCTAAACCGCTATCTAAAAGATGAGGCGATTAAGAGGCAGGTCAAGTAAACCTGTAAGCCGAGTTCTGTACTCTGACTGGTAAGTCAGAGTGATGACCATCTATCTAGCCCTGATGTTACCATCAGGGTCAAGCGACCAACCCGGGGACCAGGCCGGGCATCCTTTTGCCCCTCTATTTGGTCTTGCTCCGGATGGGGTTTACCCAGCCGGCTGGTCACCCAGCCGCTGGT
>CAZMJZ010000104.1:0-4853 GCA_964566845.1 uncultured Dehalococcoidales bacterium
GGTTTTTGATAGCGTCTTCCACATCATCTCCCTGAGTATAAATATCCAATTCCGGACAGTAGACTGTATAGCCTCCTACCTCCTCTTTTATCAATTCAGCAGTAATGGTAATATGCTTCATTTTCCACCTTCCCTTTTATCCATTTTTTCATTTTCATTTTTAACTTTTAATCTTTTATCTTTCCTAACTCCATCCGTAAAGGCCTTCAAAAGCTCCTTCTCAATAGAAGGACGAAGCAATCTCGTAGTTATACTCCTCTCTATTAAGTACTCCAGGTCATCAATGGTTAAATCTTTAACTTTTGTCATTTTTATTTTTCACCTTTACATTGGTTAACCATGCTGTTGTACTTAATCTCATGTTCTTAACTGCTCCATTATATTGTTAAATAAAGCATTTATTACCTCAGCAGGAAGGTGATAGTGCCACCGCTGGTCGCCTCACTACGGAAGGAAAGAATGATATAGACAACGGTGAAACCGTCACTTTCGGTAGGCATATCTACCTGAGCCCAGGTATCACCTGGCTTTATTATTCCGCTGCTCAATGGGTCTCCCCATGGAATATAAAAAGTGTCAATATCTATACCCTGTATCCCTAGACCGACCGAGTCTGAGTTCCATACGTTATTTATACCGGAGCCGGTACCATCCGATAAACTAGTATTGTTAACCTTTATACGGTCGCCTGATATGCCGGCGTCTCCTTCACCAGCAAAGACAGTCAGCTTGGCTGAATGAACCTCGCCTTCAATCGGGTCAGGCACGAGGAAGCCGCTGATAGTACCTCCATCTTCACCATCACCATCAAAATCAGGATTGTTATGCCAGCCTTCAAAAATGTGGAAATTGGGGTTCTCTATATCATAAAGATATAGCTGGTGTCCTTGTGTCTCAGCGCTGGAGTATATTATTATCAGTGACCAGGCGGCATGGCAGAAATTGTATCTTGAGGCGTGAGACGTAGCCGGAGTGCCCAGAGGATAACCTGTACTATTTGCTGTATCGTAGAAGTCGAACGAGAAATCGGGGTCTTCTTCGTTATCGGCCACGACATGGCCAAGATTATATGTCCCAGCGCCGTTGGGAGCAATATCCCCATCTATAATAAGCTGGATGACAAAATTGGTTACATCACTAAAGCAAGCGTATTCCCATGTGCCCTCATAGGTGGTTTGACCCGGCAGGTCCGTGGTTTGTAGTGTCTGGTAGCTATCGGCAGTTACAGGAATATAGTTATCTCCGGTAGTACCGAAAAGAACCTGGTTAACTCTCGCCGTTTCTTCAACCAGCACCCTCCGGTTCTTGGCAGTAGGATTCGACGGATATTTTAGTCCCTCTCCCCCAGCGGCAGAGACAGTAACATTATCAACATAGCAATACTCATGATAATCTTCGTAATTTTGTATTCTGAATCTAAACCTGAAGTTATCGGTTACATAATCTTCTGGAATAACAAAACTGTAATTTCTTGTGGAGGTGCCAATATCATCGCAGAAGGCAGTCTCCCATCCGCTCCAGCCACTACTATTTCTAAAAGCATATTGCAGACAATCATCATCATCTTGCCGCCCGTATTCGTAATTCCAGCTTCGCCAGGAGAGGGTGACTGTTTCACCTTGATATTTAGCTAATTCCAGGTCGTAGGATAGGGTAAGTTCGCCATTTCCACCCCTATCGTAGGCGTAGAAGGCAGTGTAGGAACCTGACTCTTGCCAATCAATGCTGTAATTCCAGGGGGGGTTAACAAGGTCGGTACATTCATCATAAAATTCAGACTCCCCGGCTTCATACTCATAGCCGTGCCAGTCTATCCAGCCTGTCCAGTAGAGGTAGGCGGCAGCTATGGTGGCGTCTTCGGGAATACCCTCCTCAGGGTCACTGCTCGTTAGCAACGTGGCGTCAGTATCCTCATAAAGGTGGTCACGATAAGTTGGATTTCCCCCCATCAATGCATTGCCGATGGCGTAGTAGTCCCCGCCTATGGCACCAGCCAGTTTCCGTATCTCGCTTTTAACAGAGTGGGCATCGATGACGGCGTTGGCCGGTTCCTCTTCATCTCGGTAGGCTTTCGAGGTAATCTCGTATACTTTGGTATCGGCATCCCAGGTGTAGGGAATATCGCTAACTCCATCTGTTACTATCCAGGAAACGGGTTCAGGGCTTCTAGCCTTGGGACCACTTAGTTGCAAGGTGATGATACTCTCCATTGGCTCGCTTCCTGGACTAACGCCGGGTAAGTCAGTGAAGAGTATATCGGGTGAGTAATTCCAGACCACCGCTTCACCACCCTTGTAGGGGTTAATATCTACCGAAGAAGGATAATAAGGGTCCTGGTCATCATCCTCGAGGCTGCTTGACTCTTCAACATAGGTAAAGCCGGGTGGCAGCCATATCCCAAGCTCCTCTACTTCCAGTGGGGGGTCTGCAGCTTCATCTTTGTAGTAGTCTATCTTGATTTGATAATCGTATATCCATGTATTTTCAGGGTCGTCGGGGTCAAGGGAACTACCAATTATACCCCCGACTACTATCAGCTTGCCCGGCTCAATAATATCCCTCGCCTCACTGGGACTTGGGACATTTATATCAGGAATCCAGACATTCTCAATAGTAACTTCTACCTGTCTGTCATTTACATTTTCACCATGTATATCTTCAAGGTTATATTTCCAGTAGTATGTAGAATTGTAATCATAATAGGCATACGGTTCATACGGGGGAATATTATCTTCGAACAACTCGGTTAGATGGTCGTACTTTATCTGCCATAAACCGTCTTCTATGCCGGCATCAGCCGCATAGAAATCAGCCGCCATCTCATGGTGAGCTTGACCAACTATGAGACCGGCACCCATATAAGACAGCAGAGGGGCGATGATAAGACTACCTACCACCAGCAGAATCAGGATTAGAATCATCACCTGTCCCCTCTCTTCTCTGATTAGTTTCTTCAGTGCCATTTTTTTCATCTTTCCGATATACTCACTTTGTCCCTTATATACTGGGTCTGGGGATGACCTCATACTCCCTGGTCTCACTGGCTTCCTCCCGGCCGCCACCCACCGTGGCCGTTACCGTTAGAGTAAGCTTGCGTTTATCAATAGGGTCAAGCTGGCAATTAATTGAGTCAATATATTGAGCCACACGCATTCTTTGTGTATTACCGTTTTCATCGTGGTTACGCCAAAAATCTGAAAAATCTGTACCTTCTAATGTATAAATAACCTCATTTTCTTTGTTGTTGCTCCAATCGGTCCACTTAAAGATAACAACCTCAACCTCAGGCGTGCCTGGGTCATCATTAGTATCAACATACTGAGCCATGGTAGCGGCGCGGCTTACCCAAAAACCGGCATTTTGCACCTGCCTGACCGCGGTCATATGATTGGAGGTGCGTGCCTCTATGGTAATTACCTGGAAAATAGTCGTAGTAATGCCCCCGGTGATGAAACCGGTAATAGCCAGGGCTACTATTAACTCGATTAGTGTAAAACCCCTCTGGTTTCTTTGAATCAACCTCACCCCCTGTGTCCCCCTCTCCTTCCTAAGGAGAGGGGGAAGAAGGGTTTTCGAAGGGGCTATGCCCCTTCGAGCTTGCCTATTTAATATTAGTCCTAGCCTATGCCATATCATCGGTTTACCTTGTAGTCCTCTAATGTAATTACTACCATACTATTAAAGTCTTTTTCACTTTCATTATTTCAGACAGACACCTTTATTCTACTATACATCGAGGCTCGTTCAGTGGGGACTTCTTGACCATCCTCTTGTAGAGCTATGATATGGCTCTCTATAGCCTCCTTAGTATTAGAAATAGTTTCATCAAGAGTTTCGCCTTGAGAGCCACACCCAGGCAAGGCAGGTACTTTAGTCCAGTATCCCCCTTCCTCAGCCTCGTAAACGATGATGGTATATTCCATCTAACCCTCTCCTTTATTTTAGTAGCTCTAGGAATTTTTCTACGGTCAAGCCGGCCTCCCGAATGGCATCTCTGAGAAGCCCTACCTTCACCTCACCCTTACCCCGAAGCGTAATAATCATGCCATTCGGCATCTTGATATTGATATGGTCACCTTTTCCACTCTTAGTTATACCTCCTGCTCTCATAAAAGCTTTGATTGCATTTGCAGCCTTTATGCCTCTAAGCTCTGGATTCAATTTCTTCCCTTTGCTCTAACCATACTTATTCCAGTCAAGAGCGCATCACGCTCCTTATCATCGGTTTACCTTGTAGTCCTCTAATGTAATTACTTCCCCACCATTGTGATTAATGATTACTGTTATCTTTTGAATACCATCATCATCTGGTATGTCAAACTCTTCGTTCCACGTGCCGTCACCTTCGGGGTCAAGTCGCTCAGCAGCGACAACAATCTCATAGCCGGCCTCCTCATAGTCGAACTCATAATCCTCGGCATCGAGAATATTATACTGCGGGGGCTCGTGGATAGCATCGTAAGCCTGTTTCTTAATATCTTCCATTTGGCTTCTAGCCAGGCTTTCAGCGGTGGCTTGCTCGTCAGCCACAAAGATGGCGTTAGAAGCAGTGCCCAGGGAGCCGAGAAAGGCACTACCGATTATACCCAGCAAAGCCAGGGATACCAGTACCTCAATCAAGGTGAAGCCCTTTTCATTTTTCATCAGTCTTTTCCCTTATTAAGGTAGTTGACCATAGATAGAATACATGGCTGAAACCATAGACACAGCAATAAAGCCAACAAACAGGGAGATAATTACGAGCATAGCTGGCCCAATAAGTCCGACCGCGGTGCTGGTTCTGTCATCAGCCTCAACTTCATAGCTATCAGCTACCGTAGCCAGTGTATTATCAAGGTTACCGGTTTCCTCAC
>CAZMJZ010000105.1:0-4837 GCA_964566845.1 uncultured Dehalococcoidales bacterium
ACGACGGCAACACCTGGAACAATTCAGTATCCAAGCCATTCACCGCAAAGTAGATTATACCCATCCTATATTTGGTACGCAATAAGGAAAGTAGGATTAAGAAATGAAGAGAATAGCCATATTAACAATATTAGTCTTTCTCCTGGGAATAGCCCCGGCTGCTTGCGGAGGTGGTGAGGAAGGAACTCTTCCCCCAGAGGGCTGGTGCTGCTTTGACGGCGATGTTTTTCCAGCCTCGGAGTCTGAATGTGCTGAGCGTGGCGGTCACTTCTTCCCTACTCAGGAGGAGGCTGAGGACTACTGCCGGGGTGAAATGCCACCCGAAGGCTGGTGTTGTTTTGACGGTGAGGTTTTTCCATCCTCCGAGTCTGAATGTGCTGAGAGCGGCGGTCACTTCTTCCCTACTCAGGAGGAGGCTGAGGATTACTGCCGGGGTGAAATGCCATCCGAAGGATGGTGCTGCTTTGACAACGAGGTTTTTCTATCCTCCGAGCCTGAATGTGTTGAGCGCGGCGGTCGCTTCTTTCCTACACAGGAGGAGGCTGAGGATTATTACCGGGGTGAAATGCCATCCGAAGGATGGTGTTGCTTTGACAACGAGGTTTTCCCATCCTCCGAGCCTGAATGTGTTGAGCGTGGCGGTCGCTTCTTCCCCACCCAGGGGGAAGCTGAGGATTACTGCCGGGGTCAGATGCCCCCTGAGGTACCGCTTCCGCACGAGTATCCCTCCGTGCCCACGGCGAACCTCGACGTAGAGAACGCTGTGCCTATGTCTATACTTGAAAAGATTGCCGATGCTGACGCCTTTGAAATATGGGGTGAAAACATTGCCCGGGGTCAGCCTTTTCCGGTGGCGGATGAAACTGGAGATGTTTTCGCTTATGTATTTCCCTACATTCGAGGTTCGAATCACTTCCCAAAATATGAAGAGATCTTTGATAGAGTCAGACAACTACGAGCAAATTATCAGGAGCTATCTGAAGCAGAAGTCCAACCGAGTTTCTACAAGATGCCCACCGAGTTTTACAATGAATTAAGACAAACAGTAGGTGAATTCGGCTCTATATATGTATCAGCAACGAGCACAAATTTTCCTATCCTTAGAGCCTCACATTTTCTCCATCCGTATTTCTTGGTCGGAGACTTAGCCCAGCAAGAAGCCAATCGCCACTTCGACGGCGATGAGGTTAGATTGGACAGGCTTTATTTCTTAGGCCCGCACGAGGAGTATTTTGAATTTACATCCCGAGAAGATAGTATCCTCATTCACGTGAATTCACATGAAGAGAAGACACCAGAAGAGGTTTTAGTCGCTGAACCTCGTCCTCCCCTCCCGCCGGAGATGATGAGGGAGATAGAAGATATATGGGAGCGAGCCACAGAGCTTACACCCATTGGCATTGATGCTGATGACATATCTGGAACCCATACCACCAAACTAATCCCATATTGGAAGTTGGTGCCCGTGGTTGACTGGACGTGGTGGTGTGTTCCTACTGCAGCAACGATGGTTGTTGGCTTCTGGGACAACTACTTCAAAGGCACCGGCACAATTACAGGCTATGGGCGATTAATTGACTACTGGTTTGAACATTCTTCGGGAAACAATGTTCCTAACTTCATAGACGAGATGATAGACCCTAAGACGAAATCCTGGAGGAAGCGACCTGATGGAACTGGGTATAAGGACTTGGGAGAATTTATCACTGAAACTCAGAATTACAATTTTTCGTACCCGAAGGTAACCGCAACCTCATCAAATGATTGGGCCTGGAGCACTTTAAAGGGGCAAATTGATAGCGGCAGTCCGGCAGTCTGGTCAGTGCCAGCCGGTGTTGTCGGGATACAGGGACACTCAATGACCGCCTTCGGGTATCGCACAACCTCTACCGGTCAGAAGTTTGTCATCGTATACAACACGTGGGGAAAGACTGCTGAAGACCAAAAGGACGAATATAATTATGCTTATTGCTCTGGGGTTGATTATCTATTACCTGGAGGTGGAACGGATGGACATCACCTGATTATCACTTCCCCAGATGGAGGAGAGACTCTTAACCGACTGATGCCCACTACAATCTCCTGGTTTGTCTGGGGAAACAAAATCAAGAAGACAACCATCTCTTTCTCAACGGACGGAGGAAATAATTGGACTCCAATAGCCAGCAACCTTAATGCCAAAACGGGTTGGAATTCATACCTGTGGGTTCCCGAAAAAGCGACTACCAAAGGACGAGTCAGAATTCAAGGCTACACAGAGCAAAATGAATATATTGCCGGTGACGGGAGTCAGAAGAACTTTACTGTGGCGGCGGTCTCTTTCAATAACTGGGGTAGCTGGGTGAGCTTGGGCAAACCGCTTACGGGAAATTACGGCATTGAATCTATCGCCGTGGGACATAATGAGGATGGGCGACTGGAAATTTTTGCCATCGGCAGCGACAGCGCTCTCTGGCACACCCACCAGACCAAACCTAACCAAAGTACCTGGAGTGGTTGGTCAAACTTGGGCACTCCCACTGCTGGTACAGCACTTTCCAGGCTTGCTGTGGGACAGAATGAGGATGGGAGGCCGGAGGTTTTCGCCATTGACAGCGACGGGTCTCTATGGCATACATATCAGCCCAAACCTGGCCAGGGTCCCTGGAGTGGTTGGGCGAGCTTGGGCACTCCCACTGGTGGGATAGCACTTTACACACTTGCTGTGGGACAGAATAAGGATGGTCGGCTGGAGGTCTTCGCCATCGGCAGCAACGGGTCTCTCTGGCATACCTATCAGCCCAAACCTGGCCAGGGTCCCTGGAGCGATTGGGCAAGCTTGGGCACTCCCACTGTGGGAGTAAAACTTTACACTCTTGCTGTGGAACAGAATAAAGATGGTCGGCTGGAGGTCTTCGCTGGGGGTGGCAGCCCGGGTAAAGGCGAATTCGGATTAACGAATGTCGCCCTCTGGCACAGATACCAGACTCAGCCAAACCAAACTTCCTGGAGTGGCTGGACGAGCCTGAGCACCCCCACCACCACTACATCCTCACCTTACCCTGTTGTAGGGCAAAATAAGGATGGGCGGCTGGAGGTATTTGCTGTCGGTAGTGACGGAGCCCTCTGGCATACATGGCAGCCCAAACCCAACCATCAAGGTCCTTGGGGTGCTTGGATGAAGTTAGGTGGCACCCCTCCTGGTGGGACAAAGCTTCTCAGCCTGCTTGCCGTAGGGAAAAATAAGGATTGGCGGATGGAGGTCTTTGCCATCGGAATGAGTATTATAGGTTCTAGCAGCGTCACCGTACCCTTGCATATCTGGCAGGTTGCGCCCAACGATGGCTGGAGCATTTGGGGCGGTTTGAGCCCACTTGCTGGCAAAACTCTAGACTCCCTTGCCGTAGAGCAAAATAAAGATGGGCGGTTGGAGGTCTTTGCCATCGCTGTAGAAGACCATAGCCTCTGGCACATCACGCAGAAGTAGATTCTCCACGTGGGTGGATTTCAGATGTGTGTCACCAAATAAGCCGCCCTACACATTCAGAAAATATGGAGAGAATAAGAGAACCAATCAAGGGTCCCTATATAATCATATTTAACCGCCGAAATCACCGCACAATCTATCCTGTTATTGCGAGAGGAAAAGCCCTAGAACAATGACAGAGTTCAGTTATTTCCGTAATATGTATAAATCCTCAGTTCCAACATACATCAGCATCAGGCAGGGGTCTAGACACCTTGTTTTAGGCTGCTCCCTTTCTACCCTCCGTAGTTACTGAGTTCTCATTGATATTTCTTTGGTATATCCGACGTGGTTTCTACATTGAGTTTCCGTTTTGCCTAGAACCATATCTAGCCATTTGTTATAAATGCATCCATATTGGTTCTGTACCAATTCTCCTGTAAAAACTCATGGCCTGGATACCTCCAATGCTAAGCATTCTACACCGCCACCAGTTCCTTTTCAACAGTTCGATTCTCTTGCACAGGGCTATATAGACTAATAAGAGTTTCTGCATTATCATCATAAAGATACAGAAAACCCCTTAAAATTCTCATTCGCAGGGTAGATGCCTAGACTAGCAGTGGGATTACCATCGGGACTTGAGAATACGAGAGGCCCCGAGCCACTATAAATGCTAACTCCTAATTGTACAAGTTGCCCCTCGTCAGAATTATAAAGGAGCAGTTCACCATCACTATATTGGTTACTACCTAAATATACAACTTTTCCCCACTATGATTATGAATATACAGTCCACGTACATTCAAAACATCAATGCTATCTTCTTGGACTCGTCCACCAGTCAGTTGCAAAGCTATTTCTTCCTCACATAACCCTGGCTGCTGACAACCAAAGAGAGAGAATAGCCCTTTCTTTAAGTCTGTTTACATTCTCTATGAGATAACTAACTTTCTCTTTCGTTAAGCTAGGGGATATTGCTCTAGTAGACTGGGGAAGGTCACCATTCCTAAGCGGATTTTCCTTAAGGAAATCATTCCTTATCAGCCAATTACATAAGGCTCTAATAGACCTGAAGTAGGAGTTTTTAGCATTACCACAATCTAGGCTATTTAGTAATTCATTTATCCCCTCTGAAGTTAACGGCTAGCCTATAAACTTTATCAAACAATTGTGGTAAAATAGTATTGCGTGCTTGGAGATACCTTCTCTCATACTATTCAGGAAGACTTTTAGTAGCTCTTAATTTAACCGATAAGAAGTTAACCGATGGTTAACTTTTTGAAGGTGTATTGTTTGTCTCTAGCGTAGCTTCGGGGGGAAGTGTCGGAACTGGCAGACGAGCATGACTTAGGATCATGTGCCGAAAGGCGTGGGGGTTCAAATCCCCCC
>CAZMJZ010000106.1:0-4780 GCA_964566845.1 uncultured Dehalococcoidales bacterium
TAAATATCTCAAACAATATCGTAAACTCACCATCGAGGAGAACGGAAAACCAGGAGGCTTGTTTTACGCCTGGTTATTCACCATCAGTCTATTTTATGTTTCTCTCATATTATTTATTGTACTTTTATTGGCTGGTAGATGAGTCCCAATCCTTGGTTTCTAAGCAAAGACAGCATGCACATAAGCATGGAAGGGCAAACATCCCTATGTTCGTTCAATGGTAGCAGATAACTTTTTAAATAACGATTAGGGGGAGTAGAAATACTCCCCCTTTTTATTACATTAAAAAGGTGCGGTCAATTTTACGTGTAAATGGTAGGCGTGAAAACACTTGATAAAAAGGAAACGTCTTCTGCGTCAGTAACAATAAACTTGAAGGAATAATCAATATAATGTCCCAAATATGCAAAAAGTATCGGAAATCATAGAAATTAAATGATATTATTGCTGGAAATGTCTCTCAATATACCTAAATCCCCGTAAACACTATTGACAGAAGTAATCCAACAAAGTAATATATCGGTTAACGATATATCATTACTCGATATATCGTTAACCGATATAAAGGATGGCTTGAATGTCGCAGGATGATACTAGCAAATACCTCCCTCTGACTGAATCCACATACTATATTATGCTAACACTAGTCGAACCTCTCCACGGGTATGCGGTTATGCAGAAGGTGGATGCAATAAGCAAAGGCACAGTAAAGGTCGGTCCCGGAACCTTATATGGTGCGTTCACATTATTAGAGAAAGAGGGGCTGATTGTTAAAGTCAGGGAAGAGGACCGGCGAAAGAGCTATGTTTTAACGCCAAAAGGAAAGAAGCTGTTGATGAACCAGATAAAGCGACTGGAAATAATGACCCGAAATGGTCTATCTGTCAAGGATCATTATGATTGAAATCCGTGGTATAAGGTGAAAGTGATGGCAGAGAATACTATCCGTAAATTCAGATGGTTTTGGCCTTGGCAAGATGAACAGGAGGAGGCATGGCTAAGGAGTATGTCCCAAAATGGTTGGCACCTATTGTCAGTAGGATTAGCAGGTATCTATAGATTTCGGGCTGGTGAGCCATATGACTACGTCTACAGGTTAGATTACCAGATACACAAGAAAAAAGATGAGCAGGATTACCTTCAGTTGTTTAGTGATGCCGGTTGGGAGTATATTGGCGAAATGTCTGCCTGGCAATACTTCCGTAAGGAAGTTAAGGAGAAAGAGACTCCAGAAATCTTCACTGATATTGAGTCCAAGGTGACGAAGTATAAGAGAGTGATGGCTTTTCTGACCTTCTTCGTAGTAATAGAAGCAATATGTGTAGCGATATTTGCATATAATATCTGGAGTAATAATCCCTACTCATGGTGGGGTATTATCCGGGCTATTTCACTTCTGATCCCGCTGGCTATGGGAGTTCTCATATACGCCGTCATTAGACTTGTGCTAAGGATCAGACAGCTAAGAAGGCTTTAAAGAGGTACTGATAAAGACATGACAATTCAGGGCTTTGTTTTTTGGCTCAATAAATACTATAGTGTTACCTTACTATCTATACTTTAGAGAAGGAGTTGGAAATACTATGAAGGAATATGAGTGTGTTCAAGTAGACCACCACAAGAAAATTGCTACGAAGATACAGGAGTACTTGATGAATGGCTGGCGTCTCCATACATATCAAGCCACTGGTCAAGCAGCACTTACTACACACTATCTATTGTTTGAAAGAGGATAGCAGTAGAACTAGGTACTGAGCACATTTAGCTTCCCATGGTGTTCAGTTCTTCCCTATGTTCGTGCAGTGGTGAGCAATATTAGCTGCTGATGTTGCGATGAAAGCACGGACATCCCAATGTTCATTCAACGTAAACCTTTGCATTCAATTTGGTCGTCAAGTATAATGCTATATGCTCAGACCATAAACTTTCTGTGGAGAGCTAGCTGTCTAAAGAAGTGACATTCTATGTTGGAACTATTCTTCTTTATCCTAGGAATTATAAATAGTGCTTTCTTGATTTTTATCTTCCTAATTCGGAAGAATAGATTGGCCCTTGTGCAGCGAATCGGGTGGATATATTTGCTCTTGGCGATACCCGCCATCTATGGCATTATCTTGGTCGTACAAGAACAGAAAACCGTGCGATATAGCATCTTTCTGGGGATCTTCTTGGCCTATTTACTCGTAGAATGGCTATTTGACTACGTTTTGAAAATCAATTTTCGTGAGAATTGGAGGAAAAACTGGAAGTGGCTAGTGCCCTACTTAGGTCTCTATTACGCGATGAACTATGGATTTGTGGTGATGCCGTGGAAAACCCATTTATCATGGGGATTTGTCATGCTTGGGCTTTTTATCATCCAGATAATCACGAATTTGAGGAGTCACCCCAAAATGAGTGTGTAAGAAACCTTTGACAGAGGCTCTGTTTTCGTGGGTTGTGCTACTGAACCTTACTAAGCAGAATACTTAAAGGACCTTTTCCAGAAGAGATAAGTACAGGAAATCAGACAAGAAGACCTTTTGTTAACTAGCAGAACATCGAAAGCGCTTTACAATATAGTACATTGTGACGCACCGATGGTTACGTTTTCAATTACCGTAGTTTATCCTTGCACGATTTAGCGTTTTGTTTAACCCTACACGTCTTTGGCTTCCTTACCATTGCCAATCATGCCCTATCAACCGTTAGTCTGACAAATAATGATATAATTTTACAACGCGAGGGGGCTAAATTCTTAAGAGTGGAATTTCGCCTACTCTCTTGAGCTATAGATTGACTGTCCCTAATAACCTAATAATTGGAAGTTGTTTCACAAATACAGTATTCTATTTGCATAGAGAATAGGCTAAAATTAACGGGCATAACCTAAAAGTTAGAAAAGGGTGGTATAGCGACAATGTCTAAATTTAACCTTGAACTGTGTTACCAAACAGCCGATCGAATCCGTGAGAAGGCTCTGGCCGAGAACCGTTTAACCGAAAATCCCTCGGATGAGGAGTCGCGACGTATACTGGAAAGGCAGCCGGGAATCAGGAAGACCGTCTACGACAACTTTGTTGCCGAGAGTGAGCCGACTTCACGCTCAGCTATGTTCACCAAGAACAGCGTCGACCACTACTTTGGTGAGCCGGAGATGAAGCTCCTAGATCAGTGCGAAGCAGCACTTGCTAGTGAGAAATTGATTTCCACAGACTGCGTGGTGGGGTCGGGGGATACGAATACCACAGTGCGGCTCATTGTGCCGGAACGCTTCGCTCATGTGGCCTATGGTGGTCGGAATCTCTTTATCCCCCCAAAGACAAAGGTGGAAAGGCCGACCTACCAGATTATCTTTTTCGTCGACGAGGCCTTTGAAACCAATAAGGCTAAACCCCTCCCCCAGAAGGACATCACCATTCGGCTAGCCATGCTGGAGGACGGCCGTTTCATTAAGATAATTCGGAATGCTAACTATATTGGCGAGTTCAAGAAGGGTGTCTTCGCTGCCGAGGACTGGGTAGCTAAGACCAAGAGGGGTGGCATCTTTCTACATGCTGGCTGCCGTGAGGACTACCTCCAGAGCGTGCACGGTGACTATCAGCGGGTGCGTTCGCTGCTCATCGCCCTCAGTGCCAATGGGAAGACCACCACTACCTCTCGCATCCTGGCTAAGAAGGGTAGGGAAAAGTCTTGGCTGATTCAGGACGACGGTGGTACGCTCATGCCGGATGGCTCCTTCCACGGTTTTGAAGCCGGCGGAATCTTTGTAAAGACGGAGGCGGTAAACCCGGGCGATCAAATGGAGATTTACTATGGGCTACATCGGGCGGAGACCATCTGCGAAAACGTCTACGTTAACGATGACGGAGAATTTGACTTCTATAATTTCACCAGAACTTCTAATGGTCGTGCCGTAATCCCCCGCTGTTACTTTATGCATGCTAGTTCATACATTGATGTGGGGAATATTGATAACTTGATTCTTATTACCCGCGGGCCGCTTATACCCGCTATATCTAAACTCACCCACGAGCAAGCGGTAGCCCTGATGGTTCTGGGACAGGCAATGGAATCCTCGGCTGGTGACCCCACCCAAGCCGGAAAAATCCGGAGCGAGTTCTTCTATGACCCCTTCATCGCCGGTGACCCGGCGCAGCACGCTAACATATTCTATGAAATCACAAAGGGGCTGCCTCGCCTCAACTACTACCTACTGAATACAGGAGGCATCGGTGATGGCGAGCACTACCAGGACATACGTCTTGATATAACCATGGGTATACTGGATTCTCTCCTCCGAGGCGGTCTGGAAGACTGGGCGGAATCCCCTACCGGTTTCCAGGTGCCACGCGCGATACGGGTGGTGGACGATATCTTCATGCATCCAGAGAAGCTTTTTACCTGGTATGAATTCGAGGAGAAGCAGAAGGAAATGAACCGCATCCGCTACGAGGCGGTCGAGAAGATTGGCCCCGCTCTGCACCCGGCTATACGCAACGTTTTTAAACCAGTCTAGCTAGAGGCACCCGCCTAGAGGGATTCGAAACCACGACAACTTGTTCCAAGACCTGTCGGTTATTGTCCAATGGGGCAGCGTTTCGCGCCAAATACATCATTTGTATAAACACAGCAATGCTGACGCTAAGAGGTCGGGCCTAGAGTAAGGAATTTATGTCCATAATGTAAGTCGCGATATCAAGTTGTTGCACAAACACTTGAATAGTTAACCATTTTAACAAAAGCTTAAGTTGTGCAGTCGTCCATCACAATGATAAAACCCGCGAAACATTATTGAACA
>CAZMJZ010000107.1:0-4671 GCA_964566845.1 uncultured Dehalococcoidales bacterium
CTCCAAAGTTACATTATCAATCGTGTGGATAAAATCCGAACATCAGGACTAGCAGTTAAGGAACAGGTAGAAACACCAAGTGGGGTTAAGGAATGGAGAACCAAGAATAAGAGGGCTTATAGCGCAACTGTAATCCACGACCGGAACTCGCTGGATGATTTAGCAGCGGAGAGTAGGGCTATCATCATCAACACCACATACAAAGAGAATACCTTTATAGACCCACCACGGGGCTTAACACTACCTAACTTCAGCCTGGGAACTATCCCGTCCTACTTCACAAGCAAAGGGCGAGCGTTTGATACCTGGAGACCCTTACTTGAGATAGCCAGTGGTTTAGGGGATGCTGAATGGTTGCTATAGGCTTATGAATAATTTGTTGTGCATCTTTGCATTGAAGGAGTAAGGAATGGGAAAACGAGTAACATTTACTTGCGACGAGTGCCACAAGGAAAAGGAGAGTAATCCAATCGGCATCTTGCCTTATGGATGGCTGGAGTGCTCATTCTACGATGCTCAGAAGTGGAGAGGATACTGTTTCTACAGCTACGCCTGCATAATCATCTGGTCAGAACGGATAGACAGGCACTACTAGGATAACTTTGTAACTGCTAATGACAGATAGGTTAAAAAGGGAATTACTGTTAAGGAGGTAAAATTATGAAAAACCGAGAGGACAAAGCTGACAGTAAATAATCCATAGGGAAGGGAAACACACATGATATTCACCTTGATTTGTTCATTGGTGATATGGGTCTTGATCTTCTGGGACACTAAGGCAGCAGATGTCTCTGTGCCTTGGCAGGTGCATATCGCCATTATCCTATTTTTGGTTGTACCGCTTATTCGCGAGCCAAAACCAAAACTGGCAGGAGAAGGCGCTAGTTATTTGGAACCTATAATCACCAGTCCCGAGAAGTTCGCCGCCAAGTTCAATTTGTTAATGCCTAGTGCTTATCGGAAGGTAACTGCTCAAGATGTCAAGGACATGACCGAGTGTGGCTTGATTGGGAGATACGGCCACTACACTCGTCAGGATTTAAAAACTGTCAGGGCTATCCTCGTCTATGAGCAGATCAGGGAGAAAAGAGTTGATAAACAAGAGACAAAGGCATTAGATGATGTTCCACGATGTAAGCTCTGTGGTGAGCTTCTATCTCCTCAGACCGAGGGGAAGAAGGGGAGACCAAAGGAATACTGCTCCGGTTGTGAGCTTTCTAGGGCGAGGGAGCGATACGGGAGGTGGAGAAGTTAAAGACAGGCGGTTCTGTGTTAGAGGCTGACCCCCTAGTTGTAGGGAACTCACTGATTTCTGTCCAAAGCGACAACCACATTCTGCACGGATAGGGGTTCACTTCTATTTGGGACTATTGACAAACCTTCAAGACAGGACTAAATTTAAGTTCAATCAAAAGGAAGGCGATATGAAAATCAAAGAGGCTATACTCATAGGACTGGTGCTCCTGCTAACGGCTTCGCTTACACTTCCACTTGGCTGCACTAAGGCGCCTAAAGCTGTTTCATTCCCTGACGAGAACCTAGAGGCAGCCATAAGGGATGCACTTGGTAAGCCTGAGGGTGAGGAGATAATGGACGCTGAGTTGGCTAGGCTGACCACGCTGAGAGCCAAGTGTAGCAACATTGCCGACCTCTCTGGTCTGGAATACTGCACCAACCTGACCGAGCTCTCCCTTGACGGAAATCAGATAAGCGACATCTCTCCCATTGCCTCCCTGACCAGCCTGACTGTGCTCAATCTTGACAGAAACCATATATACGATATCTCACCTTTTGCCTCCCTGACCAGCCTGACCGAACTAACCCTTTGGCTGAACCAGATAAGCGATATCTCTCCCCTTGCTTCCCTGACCAGCCTGACTGTGCTCGTACTTGACGAGAACCAGGTAAACGACGTCTCACCCCTTGCCTCCCTGACCAGCCTGACTGTGCTCGACCTTGGCGGCAACTATATAAGTGACATATCACCCCTTGCCTCCCTGACCAGCCTGACCGAACTCGGCCTTTGGCTGAACCGGATAAGCGACATCTCGCCCCTTGCCTCCCTGACCAGCCTGACCAACCTCAGCCTTTGGCTAAACCAGATAAGCGACATATCACCCCTTGCCTCCCTGACCAGCCTGACTTTGCTCTTCCTCGACAGGAACCGGATAAGCGACATCTCGCCGCTGGTGGATAACAGCGGATTGGGCACTGGAGATAAGATATGGCTTGTAGTCAATAACCTGGACTTGTGGGAAGGTTCGGAAGACCTGGAGAATATTAGAGCCCTAGAGAATAGAGAAGTGGTAGTTTCCCACGACCCGATAAGGAGCGCACCCTAGGGCGCAATCCAGACGCTACATATTTCCGAGGAAGTGGAAACCAGAGCGAAAATAGCCTTAGAGTATATATTTATTGAGTGATACGGGAACTTTCCGATTGAACAAAGTAACCCAAAGTAGAACCAGTTCAGCGTCAGAGGTGGTACTGCGACTTATGTTAACACCACCAATTACAAAAAGTTGCAACTGCATTCCACAAATATAACCAATCCTGTGGACAACTTCTTGCCAAGCAATGATTAAGACCAGTATTAGCCTCACTTATTCTCTGGTCATTGCTCTTAAGCCACAGACCCAAATAGAAAAGCCCAACAGAAATTAAGGTCGTGTATAATTGATAATGAATCTGAAGGAAAGGAGGTTAAAGTAATGCCTACGTTAAAGCACCTGCTGGAGGAACTCCAAAAGCTAGCTGTAGACCCCGATGATATTCAAGTCACTGGGCAACTCTACGATACTCTGGTGGAGCAGGCTGAGGACACCATTGAGGAAAACCCCGAAGAGGAGTAGCCTTCAGTCCTCTTGGTTGAGTCTTGCTAGCGGGCTCAGCCTGGATGGCTAGTTAAAGTTAGTAAACACTGCACAACATCGGCATGTCTTATTTCTTGTACTTACAATTATCGCTCCGGGAAAGAGCCTTCGAGTATTCTACCCGGGAGAGGCGTGCCTGTTGGTTCGCTTCCGTTAGCAAAAATCAGCACTGTTTACAATGTCTATTGATTTCTGCCTAAGTATAAGACCAAGGTACGTCAGTCAGGACTTGACATTTAAGAGCTTCCGTTCCATACTATGTAAAGTGATGTATTATGAATTGCTCTTCCGGTTGTCATATCTGTGACTAGGGAAGAAGGCATGAATAAGGTCAACCTAGTTTTCAATTATAAGAAAGCAACGCAAGAACTCAATCATTTTGCTTTAAAAGAAGGCGAATGCATCAGTAAGTTAAAGGCTCTCAAGTTAATCTACTTAGCTGATAGATATCATCTGAGAAAATATGGTCGCCTTATAACTAATGATATCTATTTTGCTATGAATTATGGACCCGTTCCTTCTAGCACAAAAGATATTGCTGAAGCAAGCAGTTTTCTAGACGAAAATGAAGAGGAATATTCTTCTCAGTATGTTAAGCCGATAGACACATTGACATTGAAATCTGTTAAGCCGGTTGATAAGAGTGTGTTTTCTGACTCAGACCTTGAAGCACTTGAATTTGTCTGGGATAAGTTTGGTCATCTTGACCAATTCACTCTTACGGATATTACTCATAAATACCCTGAATGGGAAAGACATAAAAAAGCTTTATCTATGGATTCAAGGATTCAAATGAATCTAGAAGATTTCTTTGAAGACCCAAACGCAAATATTGACAAATGTTTCGAACTTAGCGACCAAGACAAAGTCACAAGACGTGAACATCTGGCAGATATGGCATACATTGAATCACTCTGGAGCTAGTCTTGGTCGATGTTCCTCCTGAAGCAGCAATTCGGGCAACCATAAGACCTGGTTCTGTTTACTACTTCGTGGAAGAAAGCTTTAAATCAACAGAACCGCACTACTTCATCGTTATAAACAATAAACCCTTAGAAGATAAAGTTGTACTCCTTGTTTGTGCATCATCTCAGATAGATAAGGTTCGGCAACGCCGAAAAACATGTCCCGAAGAAACACTTGTTTATATTGACCCCACTCGATACTCTGATTTCAGTGGTGATTCAATAGTAGATTGCAATTCTATACATGAAAAGACTGTTGAACAATTGGTAGACAAGCTAGCACGAGATGAGCTAAGGTTAAAATCTGAAATGGATGTTTCCTTGATAGAACAATTTCGGCAAGGCGTATTGACTAGCCATTTGATTGAACATCGAATCAAGAAATCACTCCAACGTTAATCCTTATCTTCGCTCTACCGATTGTGATGCCAATATCATATCCTAAGAGAGAGGATGCACGCTACATAATATTCTCCAACCAGCCCCATCTGTTGACTATCAGGGTTCTGAGCTAAAAATAGCCTCATGGCAGCGGGGATGTCTCCGACCACGTTGATTTTTGATGCTATTCTAACATTACATATTATCGCTGTAAACAAGGTTCGGAAGGGACTGCTGGTAATAGCTGACAGCTTATTTATCAAAGCTTTTGTTCAGATAAGATTCAGTAATTCTATCAGCCAGCCGATTCCTGACTTGGTCATCAAGCAGCATGTCAGCGTTTTGTCTTAGCCAATCCTGAAGAATAAATAGAACCAGCCGGTTGCATGGCACTCTCATTATTGCTGCCAGTATTAGCCACCCAATTTTGACCTTTTCAGGAACACGAATGC
>CAZMJZ010000108.1:0-2103 GCA_964566845.1 uncultured Dehalococcoidales bacterium
GGATAACTATCTTCCTTGATGATGATGAGTCTTTCGGCTACTGGCGAGAGCTAGGTATCCCTGAGCCAAGGATACTAAGATTTGGCGAGGAGGATAATTTTTGGGGACCAGCCGGTAATACCGGACCCTGTGGACCATGTAGTGAGATTCACTACGATTTTGGGGAGGAATTTGGTTGCGGGGAGGCTTCTTGTGCCCCGGGCTGTGATTGTGGTCGTTTCTCCGAAATCTGGAACCTGGTATTCACTCAATATAATCAGAACGAAGAAGGGCATCGGACTTCACTACCTAAACCTAATATTGATACCGGTATGGGATTGGAAAGAACTGCCGCCGTAGCCCAGGGTAAAACATCTGTCTATGAAACCGACCTCTTTGTTCCTTTAATACAAAGAATATCTGAATTAACCGGAAAGAAATACGGCTCTGGTGATGATGCTGATAATGCTATACGAATAATCGCCGAGCATAGTCGGGGGATTGCCTTTTTAATCGGTGATGGGGTAATTCCCAGCAACGAAGGGCGGGGCTATGTGCTGCGACGGTTGCTACGCCGTGCCGCACTCTTTGGCAGAAGATTGGGTCTGGATAAAACATTCCTGGCGGAAACAGCCAAGACCACTATCCAGCAGATGGGGCATATTTATCCCGAAATAATACAGAGACAGGATTTTATCACTAAGGTAATTGAACTCGAGGAATCAAGGTTCAGTGAGACACTTCCTGTTGGAATGGGTATCCTATCCCAAACCTGTTTAGCGTTCAGAGAAGAGTTAGATGCTGATTTTACTAAATTTGCGAAGTCTTTTAAGAAAGCTCTATCCAATAATGACTTTATCGATGTTCGTGATGGAGTTAATAATGCAATAGACCACTTTCTTAGAGATTGTCCTACTTGGGAACACATATTAGTTGTCGGAGGAAGAAACGCAGTTGAAGAAGCTCTTAAACCAGTAGAGGATGACTTAAAGGAGCTTAAGCAGGCTATATCGGACTATAAAGGAACTGTACCAAATGCCTTTATCATTCTTAAGAAACATCTTCAAGGTGTATTTGAGCACACCAAAATATGTGTTAAGTCTGTAGTTAAAAAAATTTCGGGCTATGAGGTATTTATACTTCACGATACCTATGGCTTTCTGGTAGAGCTAACCACTGAGATTGCTGCTGACCGTGGCTTCTCCGTAGACCTGGATGGATTTGAAAGGGAAATGGAGAAACAGCGGGAGAGAAATCGGGCAACCCAAAAAAATGTTAAGTTGGATGAGAAAACCATTACAGCCCATCCCAATCAATGGGAAACTGAGCCCTCTTTTGTTGGTTATCATAACTTCACAAATAAGTCGGTTATCCTCAACCTCCAGATTGACACTAAGTCTGTAGAGACGGTACAGGAAGGACAGGAGGCAAGCCTGATTTTAGAAACTACCCCCTTTTATGGAGAGATGGGGGGACAGGTGGGGGATACCGGTGAAATACGAGGTCCTACAGGACAGTTTCTAGTAAACGATACTATTCGCTCCCAAGCCCAACCAGATATTATTATTCATCAGGGGCGTGTTACCAAGGGCAGCTTAGCCGTAGGAGACGAGGTTGAAGCTGAGGTGAATAGAGAGCGGCGGCTAGATATTGCTCGTAATCATACCACTACCCATTTACTTCAATTTGCTCTCCGCCAGGTATTAGGTAAGCATGTTCAGCAACGGGGTTCACTGGTAGCCCCGGACCGACTTAGATTTGACTTTTCTCACCTGACAGCGGTGACAAAAGAAGAATTGCAAGAGATACAGCAGATTGTCAATGAAAAGGTTCGCCAAAACCTGAAAGTATATGATGAGGATATTCCGTATAAAAAGGCTATAGAGGAAGGTGCCATAGCCCTGTTTGATGAAAAATATGGTGATATTGTCCGGGTAGTGAAAATTGCTGAGCCAGTGATTAGTGCTGAGCTATGTGGTGGCACCCATGTCCTCCAAACCGGGGAAATAGGCTTCTTTCATATTATTAGTGAAAGTAGCATTGGTGCCGGGTTGCGTCGCATTGACGCGGTTACCGGTAGGGGGGCGGAGAAATATTTTGATGAGCGTTTATCAGAGTTGCATA
>CAZMJZ010000108.1:2203-4460 GCA_964566845.1 uncultured Dehalococcoidales bacterium
GTTACCGGTAGGGGGGCGGAGAAATATTTTGATGAGCGTTTATCAGAGTTGCATAAGGCTGCTGAATATCTAGATGCTGAGTTGGATAGTGTCCTGGATAAAGTGCATAGCCTGGTTAAGGAGCGAGATACAGAGCGTAAGCGAGCTTTATCTCTGGATAGGGAGATGGCCAAGATTAGGGCCGAATCTCTATTGGCTCAGGCAGAAGTAATTAACGGAGTAAGGATATTGGTAGCCAGGGTGCCATCTTCTCGAATGGAGACTTTGCGAGAAATGGGCGACCTGCTTAGAGATAGGCTGAAAAGTGCGGTGATAGTTCTGGGCACAGTTTATGGGGATAAGCCTTTTTTCTTGGCTACGGTAACTCCAGATTTGGTAGCTAAAGGTTATAATGCTGGAGGAATAGTAAAGCAGGTGGCTGAGGTAGCGGGGGGTGGTGGTGGTGGCAAAGCCCAGTTTGCCCAGGCTGGTGGTAAATACAAGGATAAATTAGACGAAGCCCTTCAGCTTGTAAGAAGCCTAATATAGCATTTATGGAGAGTTTTAGAGGGGCGAAGCCCCTCTAAAGAAATTACCTCCCCCTTCCCCTTATCAAGGGGAAGGGGGAGAAGGGGATAGGGTTACTAAGTAAAAACCCAAAAGGGTGAGGTTGATAGATAATCCTAAAAAGTCTGGAGGGCAATTATAACGCGCAGTCTAGGTCTTGATATTGGAGACAAGAGGATTGGGGTAGCTCTTAGTGACCCCCAGGGTATATTAGCCAGTCCATTTACCATTATTAACCGCAGCGATGAGACAGCAGATATAGAGGCTATTACCAGCATTATTAACCAGCACCAGGTTAAGCGAATTATAGTCGGTTTACCTCGCTCAATGAATGGCAGCCTAGGCAAGCAGGCAGTGAAGGTAAAAGACTTTGCTCAGAAACTAGGCAAGTTTACTGAAGTTCCCATTGAGTTTAGAGATGAGCGTTTATCAACAGTGTCAGCTAAACGGTTGATGCAGGAGGTTAACACTAAGAGAGGTAGAAAAAAAACGGTGGATGATGCTATAGCCGCCGCCATTATCTTGCAGGGTTATTTGGATGAGGGGCACTAGTCGTATCAGTTTGACTTGGTATTATGATTTAACACTTTAATGAAGCTTTCAGTTGCCCTCAACTACTAAGATTAAGCAAAAAGTCTATGGCTATTGATAAATCGTCTGGCAAAGCTAGAGTATATAATCTTCTGTATAAGATCCGTACAAATGAGATAGTATTTGGCACTATCCTAGCCATCATAGTGGGTATTATTGCTGGCTTTGGTGCCGTAGCCTTCTGGAAGCTGATAGAAGTCTTTAGTTGGTTTTTCTTTAAGGGGGGAGCCATAGGGCTAGCCCCGCTAGGTGATTACTATGTGATTTTAGTGCCAGCCATTGGTGGGCTTATTTTCGGCCCCATCATCTATTTTTTATCTCGAGAGGCAAAAGGAGAGGGTCCGCCGGAAATAATGGAAGCAGTTGCGGTAAAGGGGGGATGGATACGGAAGCGAGTAATGCCTCTCAAGGTGCTGGTATCATCAATATGTATTGGTAGCGGTGGTTCAGTTGGGCGTGAGGGACCTATTGTTCAGATTGGCGCCTCGGCAGGCTCAACCATCGGACAATGGTTCCACCTTTCTGATGAATGGTTGAAGACGCTGGTACTCTGTGGAGTCGCTGGCGGTATCTCGGCTACCTTTAATGCTCCTCTGGCTGGTATCATATTTGCCCTGGAAGTGATTGCTGGGAGATTCATTACCCCTAGATTTGGTTATATTGTAATATGCTCGGTCTCGGCTAATGTTATTGCTCGCATATTCTTGTTTACTGAGGAGCATCCGACTTCTTTTATTATGCCGCAATATACTATAGTTAGTTGGTGGGAGCTAATTCCTTATGCCCTGCTTGGCATTGTCATTGCTTTTGTTGCCCTTGGCTTTATGCGCTTTTTTTATAAGACCGAAGATTTGATTGCTAGACTGAAGATTCCAGAATACTTCAAACCAGCCGCAGTCGGTATTATCGTCGGGCTTATTGGGCTGTATTATCCCCAAGTCTTTGGTGTTGGCTATGGGATGCACTACGGAGTGGGTGGGGGCTTAGTTGAGATTGGAGCTGTGGAGCAAGCCCTTGCTGGTCAGATAGGACTTATCACCATTGTAGCGATTTTGATTTTGAAGATGGTGGCTACCTCGCTTACTCTCGGTGGTGGTGGCAGTGGTGGTATCTTTGCTCC
>CAZMJZ010000109.1:0-4320 GCA_964566845.1 uncultured Dehalococcoidales bacterium
AGATACCGCTTGCTGATAGTCAGTAACTGAGTAGCGCCGTTTCATCCGTTGAAGCACCCCGTCACAACCACTCTGGAGGGACAGGTGAAAGTGACGGCATAGCCTACTATCACTCCACAACCCGATAAGCTCAGGGGAGATTCCCTGGGGTTGGAGTGAGGATAGCCTTAACCTGGCTATCTCAGTCTCAGCCAAGATATTCTCCAGTAATCCTCTTAGATTAATCCTATTATAGTTATATGAGCCAATCTCAGTCCCAGTTATTACCACCTCTTTATAGCCGTCACTAATCCGGTGTCTGACCTCGGCAACAACATGGTTAATAGATAGACTCTTCTCCCTACCCCGGATTAGGGGCACAATGCAGTAGGCGCAAAAGCTATCGCAACCATCCTGAACCTTGATGAAGGCACGAGTCCTGAAACCGGTACCATAATTGGTAGTTGAACCCTGTTGAACATGGGCTGAACTGCTTATGAGACCAGAATCTTCCAGAAGCCGTAGCAGGTATGGCTTTTCTTCATTCCCTAATACAAGACTAACCCCCTCAATCTGAGCCAGCTCCTGGGGCGCTCGCTGAGCATAGCAACCAGTAGCCACCAGCCGGGCGTCAGGATTTCGCCAATGTGCCAGCCTGAGCCAATGACGGGATTTGCGGTCGGCAATATGAGTAACCGTGCAGGTATTTAGTATATAGATATCAGCCGTATCAGTTGGAGATACCAGCCTGTACCCCGCCTCAGCAAATTGTCGGGCTAAAAACTCCGTCTCAGCTTGATTAAGCTTACAGCCCAAGCTATCCAAGGCAACCCTCATACTTTTATATCCCACATTCGCCACATCAGTCTCAACTTGAACCTATTTATTAACCCCATCACTTTTATCCCCTTCCCCTTAGCAAGTGGAAGGGGATAGATTATTTCTATAGAGGGGCGAAGCCCCTCTATAACTCCTCTTACTAACCAGCCTTTCTCATTCCTAAATTGACTATCCGTTTCAAAGGCATTATACTTTTGATATTCTCATCCGGTCAAAAAAGAGACCCTTGCCCATAAGATGATATTATGGTAAAAATTACTTAACCTTATTATAGGATATACTTAGGAGATGGAGTTGATAAACAATAAGAATAATAGAGTGGTGGTTACTGGTATGGGGGTTTTGTGCCCACTTGGTGTTAATGCCTCCACAACTTGGGAAGCTCTTATCGCTGGCAAGTCCGGCATTGACCGCATCACCCTATTTGACCCCGAGCCCTTTGAGACCAGGATTGCCGGCGAGGTAAAGGGGTTTGAGCCCACCGCTTATATCAACCGCAAGGATGCCCGCCGTATGGACCGCTTTGCCCAACTGACAGTAGCTGCCAGTCTTCAGGCAGTGGAGCAATCGGGGCTCCAAATTAACTCCGCAAACCAAGACAACATCGGTATCATAGTTGGCAGTGGGATTGGTGGTCTAACCACCCTATTTGAGCAGACCCGGGTGCTATTAGAAAAGGGACCAAGCAAGGTAAGCCCCTTCCTAGTCCCAATGATGATATCTGATATGGCGGCTGCCCAGGTATCCATTACGCTGGGAGTGAAGGGACCTAATCTGTGCACTACATCAGCATGCTCCAGCGGTTCAGATGCTATCGGAGTTGGTTATGAACTTATTAAGCGAGGGGATACCCAGGCTGCAATAGCTGGTGGCAGTGAGGCAATAATCAACCCAATAGGTATTAGCGCTTTCAGTGCCCTCAAAGCTATCTCAACCAGAAACAGCGAGCCACAGTTAGCCTCCCGCCCCTTTGATGCTGAGCGTGATGGTTTTGTTATCAGTGAAGGTTCTGGTCTTCTTATCTTAGAAAATCTTGCTCATGCCCAGAAGCGAGGGGCCAACATTCTGGCTGAAATTATAGCTTACGGAGCCAGTGCTGACGCCTATCATATTACCCAGCCAGATGAAAATGGAGGGGGTGCAGCTAGGGCAATGAATGTAGCACTTGAGAAAGCAGGTATCACTGCTGCTGAAATTGATTACATTAACGCTCATGGCACATCCACACAACTCAATGATAAAACAGAAACTATGGCGATAAAGACTGTATTTGGCGATAATGCCTATCAAATTCCGATAAGCTCCACCAAGTCTATGATGGGACATCTCATAGGCGGTGCCGGTGCTGTTGAGGCGGCAATCTGCATTATGGTTATACAGCAGGGCATAATACCGCCGACGATAAACCTCACTCACCCCGACCCTGAATGCGATCTAGATTATGTGTCTAATGTAGCCCGCCAAGCTAAAGTTAACACCGCCCTATCCAACTCTTTCGGATTTGGTGGACATAACTCAGTTCTAGTCTTTAAACAGTATACTGAGGCATTAGCTTGAACCATAGCTGTTGGAATCTGCTGCCTCCAGTTCCAGATAAGTATCTGGCTAACACTTCGGGTTTCCCCCCATTAATAGCTCAGCTCCTGTATAATCGGGGTTTTACCGAGCCATCTCAGTTAGAACTATTCGTCACAGGCGATAAACGCCTGTCAGGGGATCCCTTCCTGCTACCAGATATGCACCAGGCGGTAGCCAGGATTTACCAGGCTTTGCTTTCCGGGGAAAACATTGCTATCTATGGCGACTTTGATGTTGATGGCATCACTGCCACTGCCGTACTAGTTCAGGGGCTATCACGCCTTAGCAGCAAGACTACCCCCTATATACCACATCGGTTGACTGAAGGACGTGGACTTAACATAGCCGCCTTGGAGAACCTTTATCGACAAGGCATTAGCCTAGTCATTACCGTTGATTGCGGAATTACTGCCATATCCGAGGTTAAGAAAGCAAAAAGTATGGGGCTTGATATAATTATTACCGACCACCACACCCCTCTTCATGAAATCCCACCAGCCATTGCTATTGTTGATCCCAAATTGCCCGGCTCAAACTACCCCTTTTTAGAGCTAGCCGGTGTCGGGGTAGCTTTCAAGCTCCTTCAAGCTCTGTTTCAGAGCATTGGTAGAGAGCAGCCATTGAATGAGCTAATGGACTTGGCCGCCCTGGGAACTGTGGCTGATATGATGCCACTATTAGGGGAAAACCGATACCTGGTAAAGGAAGGGCTTAAATTAATTAATACCAGCCCCCGCCTCGGAGTGGAGAAAATGATAACCCAAGCTGGATTGAACATTGGCAGTCTTGACTCAGAAAGCATCTCCTGGGTTATAGCTCCGCGGTTAAATGCTGCTGGGAGACTAGCCCATGCCATGACCGGTTATACACTGCTAATGACAGACTCGCCGCAAGAAGCACAAGAACTAGTAATGTACCTAGAACAAAAAAACGCTGAACGGCAAAAGCTAACTACCAATGCACTAGCTAATGCTAAAGAGCAAATATTAACTCAGGGTATTTTGCCACTTCTGGTAGCCAGCGATAAAGACTATCCACTAGGAATCGCTGGGCTGGTAGCTGGTAGGTTATCACAAGAATTCTACCGCCCGACTATTGTTGTTAGAATAGGCAACCAGATGAGTAGCGGTAGCTGTCGTAGTATTCCTGAGTTTGATATTATCCTCGCCTTAAATCAGTGCAGCAGCTTACTTACTCAGTTTGGAGGGCACCCACAGGCAGCCGGTTTTACTCTGCCAACCGAGAATTTGCCTCAACTCCAGCAAACGCTTTTACAGTTGGCAACTACTCAGCTAGCTGGGGTTGACCTTCGCCCCCGCCTTAATATTGATGCCGAGTTTATCCTGCCTGACCTTGGTGGAGATATTTTCCAAATTATTCAACAGCTAGCTCCTTTTGGTAAGGGGAATCCAATACCTACCTTCCTTAGCCGCCAGGTAGAGGTTATTGACTGCTACCCTATGGGCAGCGATGAAGAACACCTGAGGCTGAAACTAAAACAAGGGAACACAGTCTGGGACGGAGTGGGTTTCAAATTAGGCGACTACTTGGCTGAGGTATCCTCGCCCCTTGACATCGTTTATAACCTAGAAATAGACAGATGGGGTGGGGAAGAAAGACTCAGGCTCAATATCCTCGACTTTGCTCCAACTAGATAAACAACAGAGAAACAATAAACCAGATTGTTACTAATCAGGTAACCTACTGTGCCGTAGTAAGCAGTAAATCATGTAATGAGTGTCTATCAAAAATCATTAAATTTTCTTTGTGTCATTCTTCTAATTAATAGGGTTAGGCTATTTATTGACAAAATTGGTCGCTTTTGTGTATTATGTATTTAGTAGTTTTAGTTTAGGTTGTTACATACTTGAATCAACTCAGATTTCCCTAAGTTTTGGATGACCGAACTCTAACTAAAATTCA
>CAZMJZ010000110.1:0-4305 GCA_964566845.1 uncultured Dehalococcoidales bacterium
TTAATAAAATCTGGAGCTTGAGAACAGCAGTTCTTAATAGTGGTAAAAATATCAGACGCCGAAATCTCTTTTTCTTTCCCCTTCAACCGCTCACGGCACTCGGGGCACATACGGCTCCAAGCTAAAATAAAAAATGAGCGATTATTCCGCTGATACCAATCTAAATCAATACACCAGCATGGTCTATCTTGGTCAGAACTTATGTTTTCTTTATTCACAAGACTATTTACAGTAAAGACCTCTAAGTCTCAAATTCTGCTTTAGCTGTCTTAATCAACTCAAGATACTCTGTCTTAAGCCCCAGTAATTCGGAGACTTCACAATCTACCTGATAAGGCTCACCAATAAACACCTTGCCGTACTCCTCAACCTCACCCTGAGTGGGGTCATCGTGGCTAATGAACTTCTGTCGAGCCTCTATAATTCCCAAGTCGAAGGGTAAAGTAAAATAGAGGTCAGCTATCACCCTATCTATCCCCAGACTATATAAGGCTTCCCAACCATTTAATTCTTCACTACTATACTTGCTGCTCGGTAGCAGAGTGAGTAGGTTCATTATGGAAAGGCTACCCCTGCCATTAGAAATCCTTAATGGAGCCACACTTATCAAATAGTCGCTAGACAAGATAAGATTAGGCACCCAGAAGGTCGGTACAGCTAAAGGCTTAGATAGAGGATTGTCCACCTCAACCCAGATACAACCCTTTACATCTAGGGTTAATACCCGAGGGAAATTGTAACCCAATGCCTGATAGATGGGGTAGATTGGTCCCCCTCCGGGAGTGCCTTCAAGTAGAAGAATATCGGCATCACTGACTTCTCTAATACCACTTATTATCGCTGATAACATCTCCCGGCTAGTGGTTACTGGGTATGGTACCGGATAAGAGGCACTGGGTTTAATCAAAACACGTCGCGCTTTGGATATTGCTGATGGCGGTACAAAAATAAAATCTGACGCCTTAAATATCAAGCCTTCCTCCTGAAGTTTGTCTTACCAATTTTCATTTTTCTACAATATTCCGGTCTAGCATCATCCCCCGTCTCGACTTCTCCTACCTCCACAAATCTTATCCTCGTAAACAAGTACCAACCCATTGACTAAGGTTGTAGAGAAACTAATTATTAAGCGTTTTGAGGGAAAAGGCTAATCAGCAATCTCCTTTACTTCCTCAAGGTGCTGGTTTCAAGCCTATGGTTTGAATTATAACTAGGGAGCTCTCCCTGCTTGAATTCTACCTAGCTAGCATCCAATTACTTATGCCTTTTTCCCCAGAAGAAATTCATCTACACCAGCTATGAGATGTTTTATCTTTATAATTTAAAGCCTCCCTGTCTCGGCTAGCCTTTGGCAAGAGAAAGGACGAGATTTACCAATGTCCTTACCGGCACTCCGGTAGCCCCTTTTACTAAATAGGCTCGCTCTTTTTTACTTTCACTGGTACCGGCAATATCCAGATGAACCCACGGGGTATCGCCAACAAATTCAGCTAAAAATTGAGCAGCAGTGATAGCACCCGCCAATCTACCACCAACATTTTTAACATCAGCAACATCACTTTTATTCTGCTCCTTATACTCCTCATACATCGGCATCTGCCATATAGGCTCTCCAGCTTCAGCACCAGCCGCAATTACCTTGTTTATCAGCTCTTGATTATTACCAAAGGCACCCGTGCATACATCACCCAGAGCGACCCTGCAGGCTCCGGTTAAAGTAGCTACATCAATTATATGTTTAGCGTCAAGCTTCTTGTTATAGCTTAAAGCATCGGCTAAAATAAGCCTCCCTTCGGCATCTGTAGAGATAATCTCAATCGTCTTACCGTTCATGGCAGTCAGGATATCCCCCGGCTTAATAGCGTTACCGCTAGGCAGATTCTCTGTAGCTGGGACAATAGCGGCAACATTAATCTTGGGTTTAAGCTGAGCAATAGCACTTATCGCTGCCATGACGGCAGCACCTCCAGCCATATCTCCTTTCATCTCTTCCATCCCCTCTGATGGCTTAATAGAGATACCCCCAGAGTCAAAGGTTACCCCTTTGCCGACTAACGCCACATCAAGCTTGGTAGATTCACTCCCTTTATAGTGGAGGACAATAAATTTAGGTGGTTGCTGACTTCCCTGACTTACGCCGAGTAGCCCTCCCATGCCTAATTCCGCCATTTGCTCTTGCTCAACTACGCTAAGCTCAAGACTATATCTCTCAGCCAAACTAGCTGCTATCTCAGCCATATTACTGGGAGTCATATGGTTAGCTGGTTCATTAACCATATCACGAGCCAAGTTAGTCGCCTCGGCCAGAACTCTGCCCTCATAGTAAGCCTGCTCTAAGTAAGGAAGTTTATTTACATCAGGCTCCACTATAGTAAGTTCCTTGATCTCACCGTATTCAGCTTCTTTGGTTATATGTCTTCGAAACGAATAGACACCAAGCAGAGCACCCTCGGTTACTGCTTTAACAGCACTCTCCGGGCTTATTCCGGATATTCCTGCTCCCTGGGCAACAGTGGCGATACTGTCTATACCCTTCTGCCGCAAAAACCGGCAAGTCTCAGCCACCACCCCACGAACCTTGTCCTGAGATAGTGCCTGCTGCTTACCCAAGCCAGCGACTACTACCCGAGCTGCTGGAAGCTTACCCAGGCTATGGATAATAGTAATCTCATTAAGTTTGCCCTTAATCTCACCCTGGCTAATAAGCTGAGATATAGCTCCATCCAAAGTCTCATCTATAGTAGCTATAGCACCATCAAGGTGCTCCATTACCTCAAAAGAATTGACTATTATAGCGCCAGCTTCAATCTTAGTAATATCACCAACTATGACCTTAATCTCCATCCTAAAATCCTTTCACTTACTGATTATTAGATTTACCTACTTTCTAGCTACCAACAATCGCCACAAGTACTTTGCTCGCACCCATCTCCAAACGCACCTTGTAGAGATTGTTTTACCAACCCCTCACCCTTTATCCCTCTCCCCTTTATAAGGGGAGAGGGAAGGAATTTCTTAAATGGGCTTCGCCCCTTCAAAACCTCTCTTCCCCTTTGAAGGGGATACAGGGGATAGGGTAGATAAACATTCCTTAACGCCTCACTTGGCGAACAACTTTCTCCAGGACAGGGGTAATATCTCTGGAGGTATCTACGGTATAGTAGTTACGACGAATTTTCTGAACTGTGGATTTCATCCTCTGATATACCGTCCAGTCGGCGTCTGATTTACTCTCCAAATTTTCTAACCTAGCTTTAAGCCGTTCATACACTACCTGGGGCGGTGCTTCAACACGCACCAGAATTAGCTTAACATCCAAACGGTCAGCAATATTATATAGGCGCTCACGGTGCCGCTCTGCCACATTGGTAGCATCTAGAATAAGAGAGATTCCTTTCCTCAGTAGCCTCTCAATGAGAAGATTACAGGCTCGAAAAAGGCGTGCGCTCTCTTGCAAGCTATAATTTGGTGATAAAAAGAGAGCCTTACGTAAGGCATCACTTTCCAGAATAACAAGAGGTATCCTCTCAATTAACTTTCTACAGAAGTAAGATTTCCCCGTCCCTGGCAAGCCGCTCACTGCAACAAAAGCAGGCTCTATCATCGGTTCAGGAAGCTCCCCCAAGCTCTCACTCAATCGTTCAACATCCGAAACAAGCTCAATACATACCACATCATTAATTATAGAATATTTTTACCTATTTGGCTAGATGGTTTGGTAAGGAATTTTACTAATTAATAAAGATGGAATGGTTCATCAAGGTAAATTGAGGGGGTAAGTTGATAATTACTAATCTCCGCTATAGAAAGCAACACCTATTACGCCGGGTCCGGTATGGACTCCCATTACCGGTGTAAATTCAGTGATAAACAGTTCAGCACAGTTAAATTGAGAGGCAATCTGGTCTCTGAGCAATATTGCTCTATCCAGAGCGTCAGCCTGCATCACCGCTACATGAAGAGGTTGCCCCTTTACTATTTTCGGCTCCATTATTTTCAATATACGTTTTATTGCACCGCGATTGGTTCTAGCATTTGTAACCGGTTGAGCCTCCCCATCACTGACAGTAAAAATAGGCTTAATCTTGATTAATGAATTAACCAAGGCAGTTGCTTTAGGCACACGCCCCCCTTTGACCAGATAGTTAAGGTTGTCCAGTGTGGCAAAGAGATTAACCCGCGGCATTACATCCTTTGTAGTTTCAATTACTTCAGTCAAGCTTCCTCCCGAAGCAGCCACCCGGGCTGTCGCCAGAACAACAAGTCCTTGCCCTGCGGCTGCAGTGCTACAATCAAGCACCTCTA
>CAZMJZ010000111.1:0-4299 GCA_964566845.1 uncultured Dehalococcoidales bacterium
GTATCAACATATCAAGGATTACACTGATGGCTTTGTTGACAAAAATGCCTCTTTATTTCATAAGCGAATAGCCGATGGCAAAATAAGGGATTGCCACGGCGACCTTCACGCTGCCCATATTTGCTTCACAAAGGACATATACATTTACGATTGTATAGAATTTAATGATAGGTTTAGGTATTGCGATGTCGCCTCAGAGATTGCCTTCCTGGCTATGGATTTAGACCATTATGGGCGGGCCGACCTATCGCACAGCTTTGTTAACGCCTATGTAGATGAGAGCCAGGATAAGGAGCTATTGGAGCTACTTAATTTCTACAAGTGCTATCGGGCTTATGTCCGGGGGAAGGTAGAAGGCTTCCAACTCGATGACCCTCATATCTCTGAAGAGGAAAAGACAAGGACTTTAGCTATCGCCAGAAGATATTTCGAGCTTGCCCAATCGTATGTATGATATAATAAGAAATGGATTAGAATAAATCGGATTAGGTGAATCTGAAGTTCATCCATAGGGCTGTTGTCTTAAATAGAGTACATGAAGAAATTGGAGATAACAATGCCATATAAGGTTTTCATAAGTCATAGCAGCCGAGACCAAGGACTAGTTATTTCACTTGCAAATTTGCTTTCGAAATTTGGGGTAGAGGTATCTGTTGCAGAATGGTATCTTGCTCCAGGTGAAAGGATTGACGTAAAGGTATTTAGGGAAATTGAAATGTCTAGTTGTATGGTTGTTCTTCTGACACGAGAAGGTATAAGGTCAACTTGGGTACAACAAGAGATAGGATATGCTCTACAAAAGAATAAGCATATTATTCCCTTGGTAGAAAAAGGAACAAACGTAGGAGAATTAGGAGCGCTACAGGGCAGAGAGTACATCGAATATGACCCTTACCAACCTCAGCAAGCACTGATTACACTATCTACCTATGTAAGGTCGTTAAAGTTAAGAAAGGAAGAGCAAGATAAAACCTTACTTGTTGCGGGTGGTCTCCTCGCTTTCCTGCTATTACTTTCTGGGACACAAAGATGAAGGTAATTTCATATATTCCATCTAAAGATGAGATGTTACTAAGATTTCGCCTTCCGAAGGGGAGACCAACAAAGGATTTAGGACGGTTTAAATTATGGTGTGATGACAAAGGTAATATTTCTGCCATTGATATTATGCCATTTACAGAAGAACTAAAAGAATTCAAGAAGAATCTGAATACGATAAAGTTAGGTGGCATCTGGAAAGGTATCAAGATTACGGATGAAGATATTAGAGAAGCACGAGAGGAACTACTCCAAGAAATTGAGGGGAGATGGTAATGCCATATGTTACTGATACTCATGCTTTGGTTTGGTACATGGAAAATGACCCCAAGCTTTCCCAAGAAGCGAAAAGCATTTTCCAGAAGGTAGATAACATGCAGGAATATATTTTTATTCCTTGCATTGTCTTTTTCGAATTACTTATTCTCACTGAGAAGAAAAAGATTGTTGCTGATTTCGACAGATTTCTTGCAATGGTATCTGCGTCCAAGAATTATAAGGTAGAGCCGTTATGCTTACCGATAATTGAAAAAAGTAGAAGAATTCCAAGAGAAATGGTTAAAGACCCTCGGGATAGATTGATTATTGCCACCTCGATACATTTGAAATTCCCCTTAATAACTCGTGATGAATCTCTGAGGAATACGAGAGAGACAGGATTAGAGGTTATATGGTAAGAGGCACATCATATAGCACCGCATAGAAGGCTCGTGCCTTACGGTACTCACTCAAATTTTTACTTTGCAAGAACCTCTGTTATGGTGTGAACATTGTCAAATCCCTGACTACGGAAACAATGAATGAAAGAGCCGTTTGTGAAATTCATAGAAACTGAGTTGGGCACTGGTTTATTAGTAATCGCCTGTGGTCTTCCCGGCACCTGGAAAACGGAAACGACTGAGGAAGTAGCCAAGATTAAGGGCTATCCACTCCTCCGAAGCGACCTGATTAGGCTAGAGGTGCTTAAAAACGAGGACATATTTGATGAAAAAATCAGATTTGGCGAAATGCTGATTTCGGGGTAAAAAGTAAAAGAAAGAGTAAAACATGGTGCTAATGCCAGCCTTTGAGATAGGCATATGGAATGCCTGGATTTTCATGCTTTATTATATATTAACTCTTCCTTTATTGAGGCTTATTAATAAAGCTGCACTGGAAAAAAGCGATGTTGCCGCTCTGCGGAACAAGTATAGCAAGACTGAGAAGAGGATGGTTGATTTTTATCAGTTAAGTTATGTTCTCCTCCTTATATACTCCGTTTTCCTGCCGTTAAAATTAGGAACGACATGGTTTTATGTAGGACTTCCAATTTGCTTATTAGGATTAATTATGTTAACGGTAGCTATGGTGAATACTGCTACCACCCCACTTGATGAGCCGTTCACCAGAGGATTATATCGTTATTCAAGACATCCTATTTATCTCACTCAAATATTGATGTTTATTGGGGGGGGTATAGCTTCGGCTTCATGGGTCTTTTTATTGTTTTCCATTCTACGTACAATTGCGTCGTTTATGCTTGTGACTCCTGAAGAGCGCTTCTGCCTTGAGAGATACGGTGATGCCTACCGTGAATATATGAATAAAACCCCAAGATGGATAGGAATACCAAAATCAAGGGGAGAGTGATACATAATGGCGCTTCGTTTGCCCTGCCATCTAAGAGCTACTTTGAACTTGCCGAATCGAATATATAAAATAAAAAGGATAAGCAATGACCGATAATGAAAAAATCAAACCACAGACCGATTTTGCCTTCAAGCTCATGACGTGGTTATATAGAACCTACGACCTTATCCATAACACCAAACAAGATTTAAAGAAAATTCCGTTAGAAGAGGTAACGACGGTTGTCGATTATGGATGCGGACCGGGCAGATATACATTACCGGTAGCCAAGTTTGTGGGGGCGAAAGGCAAAGTCTTCGCCGTGGATATCCACCCCCTGGCTATCAAGACGATAAAGGGGAAAGCAGCTCGGGAGTCGTTAACTAACATTGAGGCGATTCTGGTCGACTACTATGATACCGGGATTCAAGATTCAAGTGTTGACCTAGTTCTCTTAATTGATACCCTCCCCCTTATTAAGGATTACAATACACTGTTCCAGGAAATGCACCGGATACTGAAGCAGAATGGGTATATTTTCATAGAACACAGTCGTATAAAGATGTCAAGAACAAGAGAAATTGTTGAGATTACCGGTCTTTTTACTGTGATAAAATGTCAGGGACACCATATGCTGGCTGTCCCTAAAGCTAGGAAGTGAGGTAATAAATTGAAAGAGCCGTTTGTTAAATTCATAGAAACCGAGTTGGGGTCTGGGTTTTTACTTATCGCCTGCGGTCTTCCCGGCACCTGGAAAACGGAGACGACTGAGGAAGCAGCCAGGATTAAGGGCTATCCACTCCTCCGAAGCGACCTGATTAGGCTAGAGGTACTTAAAGACGAGGACATATTTGATGAAAAAGTGGCTTCAAATATGGATAAACGAGTAATGGTCTATGATGAGATATTCAGACAGGCAGATGAAATTTTAGATAGGGGTGATGGGGTGATACTGGATGCCACTTTCGTTACGCAGTCATTAAGGAGGCGTGCCGCTGAAATAGCAGCTAAACATCATAAGACTTTCATTATCTTGCAGACGGACTGTCCGCAGGAGGTTTCAATTAAACGAATACTAGAACGGACTAAAGAGGATTATGTATCAAATGCATTGACCAAACAAGCCTACCTCAACAATAAAAAGAAGTTTGAGGAAGTTGACCTGAATGGCTTAAAGGAAGCATATCCAGACCTTAGTATCATCCACCTGATAGTTGATACCCGGTACGACCTGCCTGAAGAGTGGTATATTATTGGTATAGAAAAGAAATAGGCGATAGTTGATAGACCCTTGTTGCCCTGAGAGGTAGCGAAGGGGCACAGATTCTTCGCTTCGCTCAGAATGACAGATGGTAAAAAGTGAACCGTGGAGATGGAACAATACTACATTTACATAATGACTAATAAGTCTAAAACGCTTTATACTGGTATGACGAACAACTTGGAGCGGTGTGTATATGAACATAAAAACAAATTGATTAAGGGTTTTACCAAGAAATATAATATCATCAGACTCGTGTATTATGAAATAAGCAATGATGTAGAGGCTGCAATTGCAAGGGAAAAGCAAATCAAGGGATGGCTGCGAAGGAAGAAGATAGATTTGATTGAATCAGTAAATCCACAATGGAAGGATTTAAGTAAGGGATGGTT
>CAZMJZ010000112.1:0-4222 GCA_964566845.1 uncultured Dehalococcoidales bacterium
ACCTGTCTAATTACAGCCAACATTATTGCTGTCAAGCTAATAAGCCTTGGCTCCTTTATCCTGCCCGCAGCTATAATTATTTTCCCCGTGAGTTACATCTTTGGCGACATCCTCACTGAGGTCTATGGTTATCGTCAAGCAAGAAGGGTAATCTGGCTAGGCTTCTTTTGTAACCTCGTCTTTGTTATCTTTGCCTGGGTGGGGCAGATTCTGCCCCCGGCTCCGTTTTGGGAGTGGCAGGAGGCTTATGAGAGCATCTTAGGCTACACACCGAGGCTGCTCGCCGCTTCCTTCTGTGGCTACCTCGCTGGTGAGTTCGCTAATTCCTTCGTCTTAGCGAAGATGAAGATTTTGACCCAAGGGCGCTGGCTATGGAGCCGAACCATTGGCTCCACTATCGTGGGGCAAGGACTGGACACTTCAATATTTATTACCCTGTCTTTTGTCGGCACTCCCTTATTTGCCCCTATAATGATTTTATACCACTGGCTGGCGAAAACCGGCATTGAAGCCATTGCTACCCCGTTCACTTATGCTGTGGTAAACTTCTTGAAGAGAAAAGAGGCTGTTGATATCTATGACTATAAGACAAGGTTTAATCCTTTCCTTGTTTCAGATTAGGAATGGATTTTCTTTGCGGAAGGAGGTTAGCTAAAGAACGATGGATATTCAGGTTTTAGGGGCGCACAATTGCGAATCGCAAAAATCAAGGCAAATGAGCCTGTTAATTGATGATACCCTGGCGATAGATGCCGGTTGTCTCACCTCCAGCCTATCCTTCCCAGCTCAACAAAAACTTAAGGCAATCCTGCTCACTCATCATCACTATGACCATATTAGGGATGTACCAACTATTGCCATGAATTTTTATCTTCGTGGCAGTACTATTAATATATACTCTATTCAACCTGTGTATGATGTTCTCTCCACTCATCTGCTAGATGGTAAACTTTATCCTAAGTTCTTGGAACAGCCGCCACAGAATCCGACGATTAAATTCACTATGATAGAAGCATACAAGGTTAATCAGATTGAAGATTATAATGTTCTGGCTGTCCCCGTAAATCACACCGTTCCCACCGTTGGCTACCAAATCACTGCCTCTGATGGTAAAGCAATGTTCTATACCGGAGATACGGGACCAGGTTTAGCTGATTGCTGGAGGTATATATCACCCCAGCTACTATTTATTGAGGCTACTGCGCCAGATAGCTATGAAGAATTTGCCAAAGGGTCAGGGCACCTTACTCCGAGTCTGTTAAAGCGGGAACTAATTAGTTTCCAGGAGGTTAAAGGTTATCTGCCGAAGGTGGTTGTGGTTCATATGAATCCTGCTCTGGAGGAGGAGATAGAGGCTGAAATAGTAGCCGTGGCCGGGGACTTAAATAATCCAGTCACCATAGCCTATGAGGGGATGCAACTTCATCTGTAAGGCGGGTTCCTAGAGAAATCAAAGTTTTTTTGAGTGCTTGAAGGGGAGTGAAGTTAATAGGTAATCTAAAATTTATTGTTGATAACAATGTTGGGAAACTAGCCAAGTGGCTGAGGATAATGGGGTATGATACTCTGTTCTTCAATGGCAGTGATGACTCTAGTATGATTGCTATTGCTCTAGCTGAAGATAGAGTAATATTGACCAGGGACACCCAAATTATGAAAAGACGGGTGGTAACCAGCGGGCAACTCAAAGCCATTCTTATACAGTGTGATGAGCCTGAGCGGCAAATGAGTCAGGTAATAGATACTCTTAACCTGTGGCAGTTCAAGCCGTTCACTATTTGTCTGGAATGTAACCAAACCCTGGTGGAGAGAAGCAAACAGCAGGTGAAAGACCGGGTGCCACCTTATGTCTTTAAGACCCAAAGCCAATATATGGAATGCCCAGCCTGTCACCGCATATACTGGAGAGGAACCCACTGGCAGGCAATGACCGAGAAACTAAGTAAGTTTATAAGAGATTGACCCTAGTTAATGATACTGTTACACTTAAAATTGCTATGAAAATTGTAACTGCAGAACAGATGGGGCAAATTGATAGACGGTGCGCTGATGTTGGCTTGCCTCCTAGCGTGCTTATGGAAAATGCTGGGAAAGCCGTAGCTGAAGAGGTGAGACAAATTCTGGGCACTATTGACCAGCAGCACATTCTAATCCTGATAGGACCAGGTAACAATGGTGGGGATGGATTGGTTGCGTCTCGATACCTCCATGACTGGGGAGCCAAGGTCAGCCTTTATCTCCTTAGCCAAAGAGCACCAGATGACCAAAATTTTCAGCTAGTTCAAGAACGAGGCATTGCTTGTATTGAACTGGCTCAAGATGAAAACTTAGACAAGCTTGATGAGTTACTGCTATCAGCTAGCGCTGTTATTGATGCTGTATTTGGCACCGGTAAGAGTCGCCCGCTTGGTGGTATCTTCGTGCAAGCATTAGACAGGGTGAGTAGAGCTAAAAAGAAGCAAGCAGGTCTTCATATTATTGCCCTGGATTTGCCATCCGGGCTCAACGCCAATAGTGGTGATGTAGACCCTGCCTGTCTTTATGCTGATAACACTATTACCCTTGGTTTTCCCAAGCCAGGCTTATTCAGCTTTCCAGGAGCAGAAAGAGTCGGTAAAATAACCATAGCCGATATTGGTATACCCGCCGACCTGGCTGAAGCGGTAACTACAGAGCTTATCACCAAAGAGTGGGCAAGAGAAGCTCTTCCACGGCGCCCGCTTGAAGCTAATAAAGGAAGCTTCGGTAGAGTTCTGGTTGTTTCTGGTTCAATAAATTACATTGGTGCTGCTTACCTGGCTTGTAGCGGTGCTATACGAGTAGGGACAGGATTGGTAACCCTGGCGACGGCTACCAGCTTACAGCCTATTCTAGCCTCCAAACTCACCGAGGTAACCTACCTCCCCCTACCCGAATCCCAGACAGGCATCATCTCCCCACAAGCAGCCAGGCTGATACATCAACAATTGAACTACTATAATGTCCTACTTCTAGGCTGTGGACTGGGACAAAGCCAATCAGTTATAAGATTCATCAGGGCTGTACTTTTCAAGTCGAAGTCAGCATTGCCATCCCTGGTCCTTGATGCTGACGCTCTCAACATTATAGCTAAAATCCCGAACTGGTGGCAGCAACTAGCCAGCGATGCTATACTTACCCCGCACCCTGGCGAAATGGCAAGGTTGACTGGGGTATCAGTGGATGAGGTTCAGTCAGACAGGCTGGGCATCGCTAAAAGTATAGCCCAGGAGTGGCGTACAACAATTGTCCTGAAGGGTGCTTACACTGTTATTGCGGCCCCAGATGGGCAAGTTAGAATTAGCCCATTTGCTAATCCGGGATTGGCATCAGCCGGAACCGGTGATGTCCTGGCTGGGGCTATAGCCGGATTGGTGGCACAGGGGCTATCGCTTTTTGATGCTGCTGCCCTCGGTGTATATCTCCACGGTGAGGCTGGTGAGGTGGTTAAGGCAGGGTTAGGCGATGCTGGTATGATTGCCACCGACCTTTTACCAGTGGTGCCTTTAGTTATTAAGCAATTGAAAGCTGGAGAAGTACGTTGAAGAGTAAGCTTGGACGGAAATGCAATGCTATTAGCCATAGATATTGGAAATACTGATATCAGTTTAGGGGTTTTTGAGGGTGAGGAGCTTCGGGCTACCTGGCATATAACTACCGGTATTCACCGCATGGTAGACGAATATGCAGCCTTATTGCTTAATCTGCTACATCATCAAGGGCTAGACATATCTGACATTAAAGAGGCAGTCCTGTGCAGTGTTGTCCCACCATTGGTAGCCACTTTTGAGGAGCTATTTCAACGATATTTCCATATCTCGCCGTTGGTGGTAGGGGCTGGGGTTAAGACCGGGGTACGCATCCGTATGGATAACCCGAGAGAGGTTGGGGCTGACCGCATTGTAAACGCCGCCGCTGCCCATCATCTCTATGGAGGTCCGATAATCATTACTGACCTGGGAACAGCTACCACCTTTGATACTGTATCTAAAGAAGGTGATTACTTAGGAGGAGCTATTGCACCCGGTATAGCCGCCGCTGCTGAGACTCTATTTGTGCAGGCGGCAATGTTACCGCGAGTGGAATTAGCTCATCCCAAACAGGCTATTGGCACCAATACTATTGCTGCTATGCAATCAGGGATTGTCTTTGGTTATGTCGGATTGGTTGAAGGGATGGTAGCTCGTATCCAGCAGGAATTGGG
>CAZMJZ010000113.1:0-4144 GCA_964566845.1 uncultured Dehalococcoidales bacterium
CCCACTCTTTCCATTGAGGCAGCCGAGCCTTGAGGAAATGGTCAGAAAACAATCCACGGTTTTGAAACCATAATCTTGCCTCATCAGATGGGCTGTGGTTCTTTGGTAAGGCTTCAGGCATTAGCCTAGACTCCTTTATACCTAGGTATGTTACTCACAATACTACTCCTTGGCATTCACGATTGCTACTGCCCATGTGATATATTTTCCCACTACGCTTTTGCATCCGACAAATCGCTTTGGGCGATTGACAGTTCTTTCTCAACTAGTTTCTTGCCCCTCGCGAAGGGAATAGTCTTCTTGCTCTCAAGACGCTGCCTAAACTCTTGATTCATTGGCTACCCTTTCCCATAAGACTGTACCCCGCTCTACTTCCTCGAGGAAAGCTTGCTCTGATTCCCCTGCATCCAGAAGTTCAGCAGGGCTCTTAATTACCGTTTGAATACGAATATCTTCAAATCCTCGGCGGAAGCTGAAATCATTAATCGCTTCCATTACTCGTTCTTTGTCATATGATACGATGAACAAATCTAAATCGCTCTCGGAAGTATCAATCCCCTGGGCACAACTACCATAGAGCACTATCCTGCTGGATATATTCTTAAGCTCTTCTGTCAGTGGTTCAATAAGTGTAGTGTTTACCAATTTCTTAAACTCGATTATGGTTGCGTTGGAGGTGTCGACGGAGTAAAAATACATTTTGCCTTCACGTCTGCGCTTGATAGCGCCAGTAGAGTACAATTTATTCAAGGCGCGATTTGCTGAGCCATAAGCTATATCAATCCTACGAGCGATTTGCCTCTCATAAAACTCTTTATCTGAAAACTTGGCGAGAAGGCTAAGGACTTTCTGGTTGACAGTGGTAATGATATGTAAGTTGAGCATAAAATTAAACTCCAAACAGTGAGTATATACTCATTATAGTGAGTAATATTACAAAAAGCAAGCATTTGATTCACCCCCCCCTCTGCTAAGTATAAAAAGTGGTGGCGGTCTAACTATTTATGGCGCTGTTTTGGGTGCGGCTCTAGGCATCTGGGTTTATAGCAAGTTTAGCCGTTTCCAGTTTGGTTATGTGGCTGATTTGGTGGCGCCAGGTGTCATATTAGCCCAGGCTATAGGCAGGGTCGGCTGCACCATAAACGGTTGCTGTTATGGGTCACCAACTTCCCCCCATGCACGGATATGGGTCCATTGGTGTTTCGGTGTGTTGACATGCTGATAAAATAAGGATTACACTGAAGCCCTAACATATTTCATACGACTATCTTCGTAGAGGCTGTGCTACGCACTATGTGCGAGGTACGACTGTTAGAGGTGCTCAGACTTTTTGGGAAGAGAGCTTGGACACGGGCTTGAAAGTCTTTTTCATTTTGGAAAGGAGGTAAATCATGAACAATGAAAGACAATTACCATCCAGACTGCGCAGGTTCGTTACGTTTGGTACACTAGTTGTGATATCGCTGTTTGTTTTTGCGGGGTGCTGTCCGGGTCCAACCGGAGAGCAGGTTGGAGAAAAAGAAGCCGCTGAAATCATTATCTCTACCGTAGTCGAGAAGGTTTGGGAGCAAGCGGATAAGAGCGAAGGATTGCGTGTTAACCAATACAAAGAACTTCTGTCAAGGGGTACACGGGTGCAGCCAGCACTTGTATTGCCAGGCGAAGAACCGCTTGAAATGGTTTGCCAAAACCAATGTTGGCTGTTTCTCATTGATGAAGCTCCCGATGCACATTTTGCTCACCCGGTTCAAATTCTTTTGCTTGATGCTGAGACACGAGACCAACAGATTATTCAAACAGACTGGTGGCCACAGATTGACGGTAAACCAATCTTTGATAAGGTTGCAGACCGGACTGACCCTGTGACAATTATTTTCTATGAACCTCCTTTACTAGGTTACGAAATCCCGGAACGAGAAGAACTTCCTGAAATACATGGGCCTCATGAGTTGGATATAGCTTGTGAGACGTGGGCCGTAATCGTGTGTGGCTACAATGACCTTCCCGACACTTTTGATGAAGATACTGATGGGATATACAACGTCTTAATAGCTCTCGATATCCCTGACGATCATATCTTTTTTGTCAGTCCGCATACGACACACGCTGGTGTCGACCGAGCTACGAGCATTACCAATGTCCAATGGGCGATTAACCAAGTGGTGGATACAGCCGATGCCACAGATAAGGTGTTATTCTTCTACAGTTCTCACGGCAACATTGATATACTTGCGTGCATTCCTGATGACCCTGGCGGAGGCTACATCACAGCTGCTAGCTTGGATAGCTGGCTGGATGCTATCACTTATGACGAGCTAGTTATCATAATCGAGGCTTGCCACAGTGGTAGCTTGATCGGTAGATATGCTAGTGGAGCTTATGTCGCTGCCGAGGACGATCTGACCGGTGATGGTGAGACCAATCGGGCGATCTTTACGTCAGCCTCTACCGACACAAGCTCATACCCTGATAAAGATGGAACGGACGACCCAAATCCTGGTGATATAGGAAGCGAGACTATCTGGGGCTATGTGGAGGCCTTCAGTGCTGCTCCTGCTGATACGAATGGAGACGATGAGATATCGTTTGGTGAGGCCTGGCAATATGCTTGGGACAACGACGTCACCCAAATCCGGGGCTGGAATACACCACAAATGGTCCACACCGGGTTAGTCCCTAACGAGGTTTTCAATTATTGCCCTTGCCCTGATTTGGTTGTTGAGACGCTTACTCACTCTCCAGATACTCCGACTACAGTGGATGAAATCACCTTCACTGCAGTGGTAAAGAACATTGGAGCAGGGACAGCATCCTCTTCGACGCTGTCATTCAGGGTTGGAGGGGAAACAACACCGCAGATGTTCTCCGTACCCTCTCTAGTACCTGGACAAACATACACTGCCCAGCGGCAACTGGTACTGGGGGTTGCTCAGAACTATATCGTTACCGCCATAGCCGACGTTAATAACGACGTGCCAGAATCCAACGAGATAAACAACCAACGTACGGACACGTTTACTGTAATACCGGCTGGCATGCCTGATTTGGTTGTTGAGACGCTTACTCACTCTCCAGATACTCCGACTACAGTGGATGAAATCACCTTCACTGCAGTGGTAAAGAACATTGGAGCAGGGACAGCATCCTCTTCGACGCTGTCATTCAGGGTTGGAGGGGAAACAACACCGCAGATGTTCTCCGTACCCTCTCTAGTACCTGGACAAACATACACTGCCCAGCGGCAACTGGTACTGGGGGTTGCTCAGAACTATATCGTTACCGCCATAGCCGACGTTAATAACGACGTGCCAGAATCCAACGAGATAAACAACCAACGTACGGACACGTTTACTGTAATATAGGCTAGCATGTCCTAATAGCGTTACAAACGAGAGCACATTGGATGAGGAGGACATAGATGAGAATGGGCGCGCTTCAAGCTACATATTGAAGGTCTAGTCACACTCCTATTGAATGGCCCATAGTTAGGAGACTAGTCAACCGAAATATTGAATATATTACTGGGAAGATATCTATTGACGAGAGACCAATTGAGCCCGCCCAAGACCTAACATAGCCTCAGTGACGTCCACTAGAATGGTGGATCGCAGAAAATAAGGTTCCAAAAATGAATTCTAGCAAGGCGATCTTATGCCTTCCAATGCTATTATGGTTACTGCTATAACGTCATTTCCATGCTTTCTCATAAATAGCGCTGTGATGTTTCTTGTCTTGTCACGGGGGAGGAAGAAATACCACTTCCTTTGAAGGACTGGCGAATAAAGACCTAAAGGAAGCCTTCAACAACTGGCGCCGCTGTGACCTATCCCTTGAGGAGATAATATACCTCTTCCTGGACGGCATCTACCTGCGAGTAAGGGGTAATCCTTCCGCAGAAGGATAGTAAGGAAGCTGTGCTGGTTCTTTATAGAAGGACGGTATCACTCGTGAAGGGAAACGGGTAGTCATGCATCTGAGCCTCGGGGGTAGGGAAAGCATCGAGTCATGGAAGGGAGTGCTAAATGACATGGTTGAGCGTGGCTTAAGACGACCTCAGCTATTCATCACCGATGGTAACCAGGGACTGCCTAAAGCGATAAAAGATATCTGGACTGAAGTTGCCCGGCAGCGCTGTGCCGTCCAC
>CAZMJZ010000114.1:0-4121 GCA_964566845.1 uncultured Dehalococcoidales bacterium
GCAAATGTACCTCCTATTTGAGCATCGCTAAATACTCGTCAGCGTACTTACCGTTCTTAGCTCCCTCGAACATCTCCCCCTTCTTTACCTTTTCCAGTGCCAGGTACTCACTGACAGCCATGCCAGCAGAGGCTCCCTGGGTAGCTGCGGTGATAAGATGCCGCTCACCGCCGGTAATCTCCCCGCAGGCAAAGATTCCCGGCCTGCTGGTCATCATCTGGCTGTTAATTTTCACAAAGTTTCCCGTCATCTCAAGCCCTGCCTCTCGTGCCAGCCTGGTATCAGGTCCAGTCCCTACACAGATAACTATCCAGTCGGTTGCTATCTTCTTCTCCTCACCACTCTTGTTGTTTACTATCACCGCTGTTTCCACTCGGTCGCTGCCTCTAATTTCCCTTAGCTCCGTGTTGTACCAGACCTGGACGCCCTCCTTTAGCAGCCTCTTGGTCATAGAAGGATACGCCCGTAGTGACTCTCTCCGGTGTATGAGGATAACATTGGTGGCTACACCATTAGCTAATAGGGCGCTCTTGGCTGTGGTATTTCCGCCACCTACTACCAAGACACTTTTTCCGGTGAATTCCCCTAAGTTGTGCTTGGCGTAATAGGATACGCCCCTCCCAATAAACTTCTCCTCGCCCGGCACTCCAAGCCTCTGCATAGTGCTGCCGGTAGCTATAACGATAGCTTGTGCCTGGTACTGATTAACCTCTGTGGTTACAACCCTATCCTCAGCATTGATGCTGACAACCATCTCGTGCCGCAACTCCGCTCCCACACCTGATGGAGGTGCCGAAGTTACCTGCTTCTCCATGTTCTCCATAAGGACTGCTCCATCCCCAGGAGGGAAACCGGGATAGTTGGTTACCGTGTAAGCAATGGCACCCTGCCCACCTACCCAATTCCCTTCTAGGACCATCGTGCTCCATCCATCAAGCTGGGTAAAGGTTGCCGCTGATAATCCCGCAGGACCGGCACCGATGATGACCACGTCTCTTTCTTCCATAGTCTACCTCCTTCAAACAGTTGTATTTACTAGATGCCATCGTATCCCATCTCAGCCGAGCTGTGAGCCAACTTAGCTACTGATTACTGGCTCTAGCCTACCTTATTCAATTGGGGTTGTGAAACTCGAGATATTTCCTTTCTTAAGCACCACTGAGTGCTTATTAACAAAATCTATACGACTTACCTTGCCTTGGACGAATTTTTGCTCTCCTAACAGCCCAATCAGCACGAAACCATCATTTTTTGCCTCCATTTGAGCTACGTCTCGCATTACTTCTTCCTGCTGACCATTCGAATCAATATACACACTACTCAAGCACATATTTACCCCTCATTTTATTTCTTCTAAAAGCAGGCTTGTCAGCCGGCTCAGGGAAATTGTATTTGGTTCTATCGGAATCCCCATCCAGTCGGAGAACTCCAGGATTTCCCCTGAGTCATTTTACATAACCTTGTCGTAAAGTCCTATAGCATCTAGCATGATTGCTCCACCAGTATGTTCGGGGGGATTCTCATTGGCCAGCACTTTATCCCAACCCTGATATACGTAGTGGCGGTATTTCATCCATCTCGGTGTTAGCCAGTAGATGCCTTTACCCTGGCTTATCCTCTCTCTTTTTTCAGCACTGCCCACCATATCAATACGCTGAGAAGCTTTTATTCTTGAAATTCTTACCCCAGGTTCCTCTTGCTCCTGAATTATTGTATCTATCTTGCGATACAGGTTATCAGCATTAACGTAACAGAACTTGCCGCCATACACCATGATAACTTTGCTAGCGTATTTCTTAGCTGTACCTATCTGTCTGATAAGCTGGCTTTCAAGTCCCCGGGGTACCTCATGACGTCCGGGCTTCGTGTAAAGGATTTTTATAGCATTCAGAAAGACACTGTCTTTGAGGTGGTTTAGTTTCATATTAATTGTCCCACAGGCAACAATGGCATAATCCTGAAACGAAGCACGATTTTCCATGTCTTTAGTGCTCCCGCTTCAAAGGATAAATTTTCTCTCCAGCAAGTATCGGCACTTCAAGCCAGTTCTCTACAGGCACGAAAGGGCAGGTATAAGCTTCGCTATACACACACCAGGGATTGTAAGCCTGGTTAAAATCCAGAATCCATTTTCCTTCTTGAGTCCCATCTCTATTTGACTCGAGGTCGAGATAGCGACCAGCACCATACGTTTCCTTACCAGAGGTTGCATCCTTGAAGGGAATAAACAGCGTCTTTTCTTGCGGGTTACGCTTGTAAGCCTGGAGGGCTTGCTCCCTTCCGCCTATCCTGAATCGAAATTCACCCCAGCGAAGGAATACTTGTTCGTTGCCTTTGGTGTAAACCATCCTCAGCACCTGCTTTTCAGTATGCTCGTGAAGCTCAAGCTCGAATCTATAGCCTGGGTCAGGAGGGTAATATTCTAAGCCTTTGAACCGTAACCTGTCTTGAGAAGGCATTGGTGATTGCCCGTGTTGGGCAAAGAAAGTATCCTTCCTTTCCCGTGCTCTCTCCAGATTTTTCTTCCATTCAGAAGTTTGCATGGCAGTTTCATCCCCTTCCAGGAGCCGTAGAGAATTTAATTGCTTCCTGACTTCTAAATCCATATTATTATTCACAGTGCCTTGTAGATTATTATGAAAGCAAGAGCTATAACCAGTACCGTGAGCCCAATTTCTAGCCACTTAGGTTTAGTTTTTAGAGATATCCTACTTCCAATTCTGGCACCAATCACCGCCCCTATAAGCACGAATCCTGCTTGTAGCCAGATTATATCGCCACGATGCCAGTAAATAATTACAGCAGCAATAGCTGTAAAAATGGTTACGAATAGTGATGTAGCAATTGCCCTATGAATATCAAGTTTCATGACTCGTAAGAAAGGTGGAAAGAGAGAGCCACCGCTGCCACCACGCATGCCAGTTATTAGGTTTAAAGAAAATGAACCGGCAATGATGTTCCATGAACTTGGATTTATCTTGCAGGCAAGCTTCGGAGCAATTCTATCAAGATACATTCCGAATACAGTTACGATAGAAACAACAACGAAGATGACTGCCAGAGCCAATGTTGGAATCAACCCGGCAAGAAATGCACCCGTTACTGAACCTAGAGTCCCACCAATTATCATGTACCCGGCGATTTTCTTATCAATGTTCTTTCTTTGAGTTACCGCCCCTATTGATGATGAGAAGGGTATAACCAGCATGCTAATTCCAAAAGCACTTAGTAAAGGCAGCCCAGCCAGATTAAGCAAAGGTATCCTGACAGAACCCCCACCAATTCCAAACATACCGCTCATAAAACCTGAGAAAAGCCCGATACACAGATAGACTAGGATTTGTGCTATCAATTATCTTCATACGGAAATAATCTTATAAAGATTAGGCTACCTTCCCTTTCCCTCTCTATCTTATTCCCTTGCCCTAGGTTTTCTATTCTGACCAAGATATTATCCACTCCCCGAGATAATCCCTTAACCTCTTCTCTGAAGGTCTTTAGGTTTGTCGGGGGAGGACTAGCCCTTAGCCTGGAAACGAAAGCCGGCTGGAATCCATAACCATGGACTGGCACTTCCACCTCAAAAATTTCGCTTATCATATAACCTGCCTAGGGATTATGTTTGCGGCTAAAAGGTTAAGTTCTTCCTTCAGCTATTGCTCTGGTGAATTGGACACAACCTCCAAATCCGCATAAACCACAATTTAGCTTGGGCAGAACTTCGTAGATATCCCTTATTTTCTCCTTACTAAATGCCATCTATCTTGCTTCTTATAGTTCGAGCAGCACCTGGGATAGATGCTCATTGGCTTTTTCCACCTCTTTTGATGCCTGTAATACTCTATTGTAAATTGGCTCGCTCTGCGCATTTTTAACTTTTTCGGTCCATTTTCTTAGTTTCTGACTATGCTTTTTGTTATGGTCAGTCCAAGAGATTAAAAGCACTTTAAGCTTATCCCTTTCATTAGTTGGGAAACGCTGGAGAACGCTGTTAATCATTGTCCGAATGGTATGCTCAGGAACGGCGCCGAGGATTTCATCAACTTTCTGCCCATCAGCGAAGAACATTTGCATCGGTATGCTCATAATCTGGTATTTTACTGCTGTCCGCTGGTTTTCAT
>CAZMJZ010000115.1:0-4020 GCA_964566845.1 uncultured Dehalococcoidales bacterium
AATGCTCTATAATATCCGTTGACAGTCGTTTGGCTAACTGGTTTCTTAGCGGCAGGACTGGTGCTATTCCATCTGTGTGATTCACTTGCCAGATACCAAAGGAAATGTCTGATGTGGACTGCTGTTAACTTCTGGACTTCGGGAAAGTCATTCTGTCTGCAATACCAGATGAAGTTATTGATAGACATCTCATAACCTGATATTGTTTTGGGGGATTTACCTTCTGTTTTACAATTGAGAATCTATCCTTTTGCTAGAGATTCAAAACTGGTTGTGGAAACGAGAGATTCTAAAAGTAGGTAGTCTACAACTTGTTTTTCTATTCATTTCGGCGTAGAATTTACGTGTAGTTTACCTATGCGGGAGTAACTCAGTTGGTAGAGTCCCTGCCTTCCAAGCAGGTTGTCGCGAGTTCGAGTCTCGTCTCCCGCTCCACAAAGTTGGGTGACTACCTGCCTAGGCAAAAATAACAGGATATAGGCTGACTGCAATGGAAGGTGTGAAACGCAATGATGACAGAACTGGACTGCAAGAGCTTTTTGATGGTTTTCTATTATCGCTACAATCTGAAGGAAGAGCCGGCGGGACTATTGGGTATTACAGAAATTTAATTCATCCCTTCTTAGGCTACCCACAAAACAAAGGTTGGTCAAATAACCTGGGTTCATTGGAGGCACACGGTCTCAGAGAATTTCTATCTTGGGTTGGGTCTAGGACTTATGAGAGTAGCATTGGTAATGGAACTAAACAAGTAAGGAAAGCTAATCGAGCCACCGCTTTGCCCTATTACCGGGCACTGAGGCGATTATTTAATTGGGCAATTGAGGTCGGTTATCTAGAATCCATTCCCTTTTAGCCTAGTATTCTCCTCTTCCAATGCCTTGAGCCGCTTCATCTCATAGAGTGTCATGCCTCCATACTTGCTCTTCCAGCGGTGAATCGTTACTGCCGAAACTCCATGCTCCCGTGCGGCATTAACCACCGGCACACCGGAATCAACCTCCTGGAGAATGCGAAACCTGCGCCTCAGAATACCTCCCGGTTTTCACTTCTGCTTTCTCCTGTAGTTATTTTACAGGCGTCTCGTATTAAAGGTGAACCTGTTTTCGGGGGGGCAGGCCAGGGGTACCCCACCCGGGGTATCAATATCTTGATAATGAGTCGATTCGTAGCATAGACAAAGGGAAGGCGCTAGGTTTAAGATAGGTACGGGGTCTAGGTCATCGCTGACAGAAGTGATAGAAGAACCGACGAGTATATGATGAAACCCCAGCAACCCCAGCTAAATAGTAACCAAACCTCTAGTCATTCTTCTAGCCGTGGGCACCTTTTCTATGGTTGGGTAGTAGTAGCATCCTGCCTTTTTATCTCGCTAGTGTTCTTCGGTATTCGTTACTCTTTTGGTGTCTTCTTCAGGCCCCTCGAGGCGGAATTTGGCTGGTCCCGCGCCATGGTCTCTAGCGTTTTCGCTGTCTATATGGTTTTAGGCATCTTTTTTGCTATGGTCGGCGGGTGGGCTCTAGACCACTACGGTCCAAAGTTAGTAGTAATCATAATGGGCATAGTTACCGGTACAAGCCTGTTCCTTACTAGCCATGTGAGCTATATGTGGCAGCTTTACCTCGCATATAGTTTCTTGCTAGCTCTTGGCACTGGGGCGACTTACACTGTGGTCATGTCCACTGGTTCCCCGTGGTTCCACAGGAAAAGAGCCACTGCCCTGGCTATTATCGGCACTGGGGCCGGACTGGGTACACTAATAATGGCCCCCCTCGCTGCTAAGCTCATCTACACCTATGATTGGCGCACTTCCTTCTTGGCCCTAGCCATTTTCGCTTGGGCACTGGTAATTCCAGTTAGCCTAATTATAAAGAAGGGGCCAGGGGAAGGTGGAGATATGCTCGATAGCATTCCGATACAATCAGGGTTTAATAACAATGCCAAAAGCAGAACTGAATCAAGAGACTTCTCTTTGGCTGAAGCCGTCAAGACGCGTAGCTTCTGGCTCATCTTCTCCATCTGGTTTGCTTATTCCTTTTGTGTACACCTCGTTATGACCCATGTGGTTCCTCGAGCTCAGGACATTGGCATCCCACCGGTACAGGCTGCTACTATATTGAGCGTAGTTGGTATTATGCTTGTCCCTTCCAGAGTTCTAGTAGGTGTGGTCTCGGATAGGATAGGAAGAAAAGCTCCAGGCATCGTGTGTGCCTTACTCCAGTCCGTAGCCTTACTCTGGCTTATAGGCTGCACTAATATGTGGATGTTCTACTTATTCGCCATATTCTATGGCATTGGTTATGGCGGAATAGACCCTCCCATAGTTGCCACGGTTGGGGATATATTCGGAGTACGCCGGTTGGGTACAATTATGGGGACCTTGATGGTAGGTTGGGGGCTGGGAGCAGCCGTAGGACCATATGTCACCGGTCTCGTTTTCGACCTTAGTAACAGCTATAGCATGGCTTTCCTACTTGGAGCTATGCTTATGATAATGGCTGCAGTATTTATCTACTGGCTCAAGGCACCGATTGGCAGACTGTAAAAAGCGGGGAATACATTAAAGAATGGTATAATAGTAATCACACTTCGTTGCTTTTTGTTACTCTATCCCTTAGTTAACCGCCCCCTCCCCTAAGCCCCCAACCACATTCCACAAATATAAAGGTTCCTTTTTTCTATGGTATGTTGTTGCCAACACTTACTTAAACTTCATTTCTAGCGTGATTACTCTTATAAAATGCATTACGGGAAATATCTACATTTGCATCTTTGAAACTTGGGCACATGCTGCTGTTAATAGCCCTGGAGGGGCAGACAAACCAGGATGTTAATGGTTAAGATATCAAAAGGGATTAAGCCGCGGATTAAAATCAGACTCAGGGGTATGGGCACAACAGAGGATAAGAAATTATGCAACCTCTACCTACATATTAAGGTTAAGGACTAGCCTACCATAATTGAATAAAAGGGCGTATTGTTGACAAAGACCATCCAGATGCCTAGACTAGCACTTGTAAAGACATGTCAATCTCACCACGGTCTAGTGAATCTTAAGAAAGGCTCTGACTCTCAGTGAGGCGTGGTAAATTACATGCTCTGCCCATCGCAATCTTTCCAGTGACACTTGCCGCTGGTATTCTACCCATCCCAATAGTTTCGGACTACTCAAATCATCTACTAGCAGAACAGGATGCCAGTCAAACAGTGCGATGGTTTTGGGGTCACCCAATAAGTGGAGTTGCGTTTGGACTCTCTATTCTGGCGGCCTGCTATATTACTCGATATCTATCCACGAAGGGACAATCTCGCTCTGGTACCATTAGTTTATCACTTATTGCTATTGGCGGCGTTTTATACGCCTTTGGTCTCGGTGCCGATGGTATTGGGTCACTGGCAACTGCTGCTGGTGGTGGTAGGGCATTCACATTTTTTGAAGGTAGTGGTATACTCGTAAGCGGAGTATTCATCGCAGCCTCCATCTTTTTTGGAGTAGGGCTTATCAGTCAAGTAATTGGGGTATCGCATGCTGGACTATTAAAAGGCGTAATCCGAATAGTAGTTCTTACCGCTGCTATCATTTTCCTTGTCTCTACGGCAATTCCCTCCGGATGGGGATTGTATGTGGTAGCAGGTGCAGCGATAGTTGTGTACCTCCCGATAGCTAATGCACTTTGGCGTGAATCCACGCAATAGCAACAAAAGCTAAATTTTTATCCTATGGAAACACTTCCGTCTTACCTGGGGATTACTAGTCACATCCATTCTACCAATCAGGCCAATCTAAAAACGGTGGCACATAAACGCTATGGATTGTTTTTAAAATGCATTTCAGTTATGTCTTAGACCAGTCTAGGCTGCGTCCCATAACTGGTTGAAAATTAGTCTAGCCATATACTACCCCTGTGTATCATCTCAGTCATTCCCTTTAAGCAACCAGTGCTTCCTCTAATCCTTCAGCCGAGGGACAGTTTGATTGGTTCCTGCTCCAATGCCTTTGATGCCTCCTCTATCCAGGCG
>CAZMJZ010000116.1:0-3965 GCA_964566845.1 uncultured Dehalococcoidales bacterium
TCCTCAAATATGGCACTATGCTCTGCTTCATGAAGACGCTGCAAAATGACCTGTTTTGCCGTTTGAGCGGCAATGCGTCCAGCATTACGCGGTGTAGCTTCTACCTCAATAACCTCGCCAATCTGGATTTCTGGCTTGATTCGGCGTGCTTCGTCAAGCGATACCTCACTACGGTTATCCGATGGTAGCTCAACTACAGTCTTATCAGCCCATACTTTAACCCCACCGGTAGTAGGGTTAATCTTAACCGAAATATTCTGGTTAGCAGCAAAATTATCTTTCTTATAAGCCGATACCAAGGCTGCCTCTATCGCTTCAATAACTATCTCCTTGGGCAGGTTCTTTTCAGCCGAGAGCTGGGTGATAGCAATCAGAAAATCACTCTTCATCTCGGATTAAGACCTCCAATTCTATTATTATTCCCCATACAACAAAAAAGTGGGGATGAAACCCACTTAACTAGTTAACATTCGCTTTAAAATATAGTATATCACAACCAGGCTTAAGATGCAAGCTTTTAAAGAGGCTCTGCCTCGTCAAAGTTTCCTTTCGGTAAACGATACTTATTTACCTGAACCGAGCATGATAATATGAAAGTGGCAGATACTATTGAGGCAACATTGATGGCAAAGGGGGTGATTGCGGCAGACATTCTTACCCAAGCAAACCAGCAAGGCATGGTATTCATTGAATAGCTGAGCATCAGCCGCCATATTATGCATAAAGAGGCTTTGATAGGCAATGTAGCTATTACTATCGGGGGCTAAACCAATACGATTGATAATACGACGGGTATAAGCATCAATAACAAAAACTGGCTTATTAGCAGCATATAATATTATGGAGTCGGCTGTCTCCTGACCAATGCCATGGACGGAAAGAAGTTGTTGACGAAGATAGGCAGTATTGTTGGCAAACAACTTACTAAGGTCATCATCATAGTATTCTCCAATCCAATGAGCCAAGGACTTAAGCTTTAATGCCTTAGCGTTATAATAACCGCAGGGGTGGATAAGCCTAGCGAGTTCGTGGAGGGTCAACCGGCGTAGTGCCTCTGGTGATAGTGCCCTGGCTGATTTTAGACTGGCTATAGCCTTCTCCACATTACCCCAGGCAGCAGATTGAGTAAGTATGGCGCCAACTATCACCTCAAATGGCTCCTGTGCTGGCCACCAATTTTGAGGTCCATAACGAGCCATAAGTTTATGATAAATGTTTAACAGTGATCGGCTAACAGATTGGTCATCCATTGGGGTATTTCGGCATTAGTTACCGAATCATATCCAGGGATGTATGGTTTTATATCAATTACCGGCGTGCCATCAATGGCATCAAGACCTTCAATTTTTAATGTATTACCCAAGCACTGCAATAGTCTAACTGTAGCCTTCCCTACTGGATTTGGTCTGTACGGCGACCGGGTAGCAAAAAGCCCCACTGCGGGCAGTTCCTGTTTACCCATAGGGTGGACCTTGGTTGGCACCTGACCAACGACGGCAACCCCGTGCATCCAATAGAGTACTATGATGTGGGAAAATCCCTCCAATCCATCTAGAGCCTCGGTTAAGGCGCTATTAATCACTATATGAGAAACGATTTTTCTCCAGTCGCTGTTGGCTGGTAATGCTTGCTTAATCCCATTTCTGACGATACCTATAGTTTTTAAGGTCATACTAGGCAATTCACTGGTCATAGTCAATACTTCCCACGGGCATTATAACAGCATATCCAAAACAAATGAAGAGAGGCTGCTTTGAAGAGCAGCCTCTTGGTTATTTCTGAGGTACAACTATTCCAGTGGAGTAAGGGTTAACAGTTTTTTGGCAATCTTTGGGTACTTAGCTATGAAGAGCAATTCATCTTCAACAAGCGGTTTCTGTGACTCTACGTTAGCATATCTTACCAGCTCCAAAACTTCATTAGCTTCGTCTTTATTATCAAACGATACCTCAATCTTCCCCATTACATGGCTGAAGCCAGATACCCCGCTATACTCCCCGGTGCAGATTTCTCTCCCAGTGTCCACCAACTCTGGCTCACCCCTGCCCAGTTCTTCATAACCATAAAGCTCATAGTTTTGTGGGTCCTTTAATACGCCGTCAGCGTGTATGCCAGATTCATGAGCAAAGGCATTAGCGCCAACCCCGGGCTGGTTTATCGGAATCGGCACACCGAAGGCGTAACTGGCAAATTTGGCTATCTTCCATGCCTTAGATAAATCAATTGGGTATCCCAGTTGATATTTATCAGCAAATCCCTTTGATTTGGTCACAGCTAGAATGGTCGCTACAAGGTCGGCATTCCCCGCCCTTTCCCCAAGACCGTTTAAAGTGGTATTGATATAAACATCTTGTCCACCATCTATAGCTCCTCTAGCTCCAGCTACGGAATTAGCTACTGCCATCCCCAGATCATTATGGCAATGAGTCTCAATAGCTATGCCGACATATTCAGCCAACGCCTTGATAGTTTCATAGATAGTGGAGGGGTTATCATAACCAAGGGTATCGCAGTACCTTAGTCTATCAGCCCCGTGTTCTTTGGCGGCAAGTCCGAATTTAATTAGGAAATCCAGGTCTGTTCTTGAGGCGTCTTCGGCGTTTACACCTATGCTCTCAGCGCCAAGAGCCCGAGCGGCATCAACTGCCTCGACCATATCGTTTATGATGTCATCCCTTGTCTTCCTCCCCTGGAACTTGCCTTTAATCATCTGGTCTGATGTAGATATTGAGAGATTGAAATGCCGGATATTGGGTACCAGCTTAAAAGCTGTTTCCACATCACCGGCGATGGCCCTTATCCATCCTTCCAAACGGATAGGATGCAGGACTCCCATCTCAGCCAGTTCCAAATTGGCTTGTAGATAAGCTGATTCGTGCCTGGTGGTGGGGAAACCAAACTCGGACTGAAAGACCCCCATTTCATTCAGATAAATATTTACAAAAGTTTTTTCAAGCTTGGATAAACCAAGCCTTGCCGTCTGCACTCCATCCCTGTTGGTTACATCAAGAAAATAAATCTTTGGCATAATCTTACTCCTGTTGTAGAGTTAAGAGGACACCTAATAATAACATGTATCTACCATACTTGGCAAACTTTCGTGCTCGTTGATATGATTAGTTACACACATTCTCCTTTCCAGAATATTGTCTCTCCTGCTTCAATAACTCCATTTAAAAATGTCCCAGCAATATTGCCCCAGTTTGACGACCAGTACTTACGTGAATGATTGCTAAAATACACTTGTGGAACTTAATGCTAATTATCTTACTAGTAATTTTAATTTATAAATTACACAGGTATTCTACATTCTATATTAAAACCATTGACCAGCCTGAAGGTCGGAAGCGATAAATCATAGCTATAATGGAGGAGCTTTTCAGCAACATTAATAGAAACGTTAGAAAACCCGAGTTTTAATCTCAGTGTAAGGTAATTTTTACCTAAACTGTCTCAATAGCATTTACCAGGCACAATATCTGACGCGTGACAATAACCTTTGACTTCAAATGGTCCATAGTTACCAATGTGGCAAATATCAGAAAATCTATAACCGCGCCATTTCTTAGAGCCTGAAAATATTCACTATAGCGGTATATAGATTTCCTTCTCTGTCAGTTGAAGTTCTAAATTATATTTAGCTGTGATTGCTTTAATGTCCAAGCGCGCCCGTGAGTGAGAATTTAAAACACACCCCAGCCGATGATTAGCCTGATAATCCCAACAGGCAATGCTATAGCACACAATATTAGTCCGGCGATACTTAGCCCTCTATTCTCCTTCACGGAAGCGACAGCTACTATACTTATAATGAGTCCCACCCCTGCAATGGGAATTACGCCCCAGTTCAGCCACCCTAGGAACGGTATTAGCCCAATTAACATTCCTATTATGCTTATGATACCAAGGACAAGACTTACGATACCCATGAAAACCCTCCTATCTGAATATTTTCGAACGGTCGT
>CAZMJZ010000117.1:0-3952 GCA_964566845.1 uncultured Dehalococcoidales bacterium
GATAAAGTATGTTATTTATACTTTATTTGGCAGTGCTATGATGCTGGCTGGCATCATTAGCCTTTATTTCACCACAGGCAGTCTTAGCATGGTAGAAATAGCCCAGACCGGGCTTGCATCATTTACAGCAGTGATTCCGGTGGTGGCTATCTTCTTCCTTCTCTTAATTGGCTTTGCCGTTAAGCTGCCCGTAGTTCCACTACATACCTGGCTGCCTGACGCCCATACTGACGCACCAACTGCAGGGAGCGTTATGTTGGCCGGGGCGCTAATCAAGATGGGCGGCTATGGAATAATTCGTGTCTGCGTAAGTATCTTCCCTGAGACCGCAAAAGCTTATGCTCCTTTCCTGTTAACATTAGCTGTAATCAGTGTACTCTATGGGGCAGCATTAACCCTGAGGCAGACCGACCTGAAAAGGCTGATTGCATATAGTAGCATCAGTCATATGGGCTTTGTGCTACTCGGTGTCTTTGCTCTAGGTCAGGTGAGCCTTACTGGAGCTGCCCTGCAGATGGTCAGTCACGGTATTATTACAGGGCTCCTGTTTGCCATGGCTGGACTGGTCATACACAATATCGGCGAGCGAGACCTCAGGAAGCTTGGTGGTCTGGCTCGGCAGATACCAGTTATAGCCATCGTCTTCTCCATAGCCGGTTTGGGTGCCTTGGGATTGCCTACTACTAGTGGCTTTGCCGCTGAGTTCCTGGTATTTGTCGGCAGCTTTTCCAGTACTGTTGTTTCTGGAATTCAGGTCTACACTATCCTGGCAGTGCTGGGTGTTGTCCTAGCCGCTGGTTATATCCTATGGATGTTACAGCGTACATTCTATGGTCCAGTATTGGAACAATATAATGGAGTGAAGGATGCCAACACCAGGGAAAAGGTATATATGTTTGCCTTCATCGCTTTAATCATGCTGATAGGTATCTATCCGGCAATTTTGACCGATATTATTAAGCTCGGTATTTCGCCCATAGTGGGCTTATTAGGCGGATAATGTTGAATCTTGAGTTATTTATACCAGAGATGAGCTTGGGTGCCTCCGCTATAGTGGTAATTCTGCTCGACCTCTTTATTAAGCGGAAGTGGCTACTGGCAGGGGTCAGCATAGCTGGGTTGGTTGTATCTGCTGGCTTCACCCTAGCTATGTGGGGAGACAGCTCTCAGGCTATCTTCAGCAATATGCTGGCGGTGGATAATTTCGCCCTGTTCTTCAAACTATTATTCCTAGGTATTGCTGCCCTGGTTATTCTTGCCTCCGTGGATTATGTATCCAAGTTTGCTCGCTTCCAGGGTGAATACTATGCCCTGGTGCTTTTATCAGCTCTAGGTATGATGCTGATGGCATCTACTGCCGAGCTAATTTCTATTTATATTGCCTTAGAGTTGACCAGTATATCCTTATATGTTCTTGTCGGCTTTCTCAAAAACCCCAAGTCAAGTGAGGCTTCTCTCAAATACTTGCTGCTTGGTGCCGTAGCCTCGGCAGTACTGCTTTTTGGAATGGCACTAGTTTTTGGCTTTACCGGGAAAACGCAGCTAGGAGAAATTGCCCAGGTTATCCAGGCTATGTCTTTGCCATCTAGCCCGGGGCTTATTCTAGGCATAGTGTTACTGATAGCTGGCTTCGGCTTCAAGATTGCGGCTGTCCCCTTCCAGATGTGGGTGCCTGATGTTTATGAAGGGGCGCCTACACCAATAACTGCCTATCTCTCGGTGGCGAGCAAGGCTGCTGGCTTCGCCATTATATTGCGCGTTTTCTATTCTGCCTTCGGTTTACCACAATGGCTGAGTCTGGATTGGGGGTTAATCTTCGCTGCTCTTGCCGCAATTGGAATGACGCTGGGCAACATAGTCGCTCTCCCCCAGACCAACATCAAGCGAATGCTAGGTTACTCCAGTATAGCTCAAGCGGGCTACCTTATGGTTGGATTAGCCACCATGGGGTTATCCCCAGCGACAGATATTCTGGGGCGTAGTGGTCTTCTCTTCTTCTTAGCCAGCTATGCTTTAACTAACCTGGGGGCATTTACTGCTATTATCGCTATCTCCAACAAGGTCAACAGCGACCTTATTGATGACTATTCTGGTATGGGCAAGCGGGCACCAATACTGGCTTTAGGCTTGACATTGTGCCTTATTTCTCTTATTGGCATGCCACCAGCCGCTGGGTTTATGGCGAAGTTCTATATCTTTAGCGGGGCGGTACAGCATGGATTGCTGTGGCTAGTAGTTATTGCCGTAATAAATAGTGTAATATCTGCCTACTATTATCTCCGTGTGGTGAAGGTGATGTGGCTTGGTAAGCCAGCTTCCGAGGAAAAGGTTCCTTCTTCTGGAGCGCTGAGAGTAGCTCTATCCGTCTCCTGTCTGGGCGTCTTACTACTGGGCATTATCCCTGGCTTCGTAATGAAGCTAGCCGAGATAGCGGCAAGAATATTCGTATTTTAGTTATCCCACTAGTCTCCCTTTTATATGCCTTCTGATTTATCATATACAATATTCAATAAAGAATTAAGCATTTGAGGTACGAAATGTCTAAGGCGTTAGTGGTCTATCACTCTGAAACAGGTCATACCAAAAAGATGGCAATAGCTATTGGTGAGGGGATAAAGAATGCTGGGCTTGATGTCGAGGTTAAGAGCGTGGATAATACAAGATTAGATGACCTTATTGCTGCTGATGCCATAATTCTGGGCTCACCAACCTACTTCAGCACCGTGTCTACCAAGATGAAAGCGTTTATTGACAGGACTACTCAAATCTGGCCTAACAAACCTGGCGAACTAAAAGATAAAATCGGCGCTGCTTTTACATCTTACGCCGGTGTAGGAGGCGGAAGTGAGACGACCTTGCTTTGCCTTATCCAGGCCATGTTATGGCATGGGATGGTGATAGTCGGTCACCAATCGGGCATCTCTGGCGCAGTTTCCATTGAATCGCCAAATGAGGATTGTATCGCTGAGTGTCGGCAGTTTGGTAAACGGATAGCTAGCTTTGTCAAACGCTAATTTCAACGCAAAATAAGAATATTATCCACATATTATTACCGTCTCTTCTTCTAAGATTCCTTTTAACAACAATTGAGGTTCGAACCTTGGTAATAGCTATCCCAGTAGACCAGAATATACTATCTGAGTGTTCATCATCAGCCATCTGGAACGCTAAGGGTGGCACAATCCTTCTACTGCCTGGGCGTTTTTTACTGTTAGGCATTATCCCCGGCTTCGTAATGGAGCTCGCCAAGCTAGGAGCCAGGTCATTGTGTTCTACTAAAGATTATTTATTAACCTCACTCCATTTCTCCCCTTTCTCCGAAAGAGAAGTGAAAGTTGTTTTCTGGGTTGCTCATTAAAATAGAGGTAATTCTTAAATTAAGGGGGCTAAAATGTTGTTCTATGTATTGCTACTAGCAGCTATCGTACTAATAATAATGGCTATAGTAAAACTCGGTAGCATTGCGTTTCAACTTACTGGAATGGAGCCAAAAATGGCTATGTTCCAGTCTCTATCTGCTTTTACCAATACTGGCTTTACTACCAGTGACGCTGAGACCGTGGTGCAACACCGAAAAAGACGGATGATAGCTACAATTTTAATAATCCTTGGCTACATTGGTATAGTGGGCGTAATTGTAACCCTGATTCGCTCTTTTGCTATTGAGTCCGGGAACTGGCTGCCCACTTTGATGCGCTTGGTGTTTGTCATGCTTGCCATATATGCTCTATATTTTATATTTTGTATCACTCCCCCAGGCAAGAAATTGGGCAGGAAGTTCGCCAGTTATCGCGAGCGGCAAGATAGAATTGAGCATGTATAGAGCAGACAAAAGGCAGGATGTTCACTTTCCAACTGCGGCTATCCTGAGAACGGTTTCTTGAATCTTACTGTGTAATTCCAAAAATTACCTCCATTATCGTCGAGAACAAATCCTTCACGCTGGCATAGT
>CAZMJZ010000118.1:0-3923 GCA_964566845.1 uncultured Dehalococcoidales bacterium
TTTAGACTGGCTCCGCCAACAAGGGCACCGTCTATCTCAGGCTGGCCTATGAACTCAGCAATATTGTCAGCAGTTACGCTGCCCCCGTACAGAATGCGCAAATCCTGGGCAACTCTTTTACCGTATTGCTGGGAGACAGTCTGGCGGATGAAACCAATGGTATTGTTCGCCTGCTTGCCAGTAGCTGCTTTGCCGGTGCCAATAGCCCAAACCGGCTCATAGGCTATAATCAAGCCATTGGTGGAATCAATCCCAGCCAAGGATGAGCTTAGCTGCTCGGTTATTACTTCTTGTGTCCTTCCCGCCTCATTCTCTTTAAACGATTCCCCGACGCACAGGATAGGCTTTAGCCCGACTCTCAGCGCCGCTTTAATCTTCTTATTAACAATATCCCCGGTTTCATTGAAATACTGTCTACGCTCAGAGTGCCCTATGATAACAAATTCACACAGGTTGGCGAGCATTAGGGGGGAAATCTCCCCGGTATATGCTCCCTTTTGCTCAAAGTACATATTCTGTGCCCCTAATTTTATGGAGCTTCCTCTAATCAGTTCTTTCACCGCAGCTAGGGAAATAAAGGGTGGACAAATTACCTTGTCAACATTGTCTATCTCATCAAGCCCATGGCGCATTTCATTGACCAGCTCTATAGCTTCGGTTACCGTGGTATTCATCTTCCAGTTGCCAGCAATCACAGGCACTCGCATTGTAAGCCTCCTCAGTATGCTCCAGTCATCTTAAACCGAGTACACTAGGCTGCGATTAACGATAAATATAACATTCTGGTTGCGACAGTTCAAGCTTGTGGAGTTATTAGAGAAGGACTTTTTATGTCGGTTATGGACAATGGTGAGCCAGCGGCTGTTAGAGGTCTTGACAGCCAACGAGCAGGGATTTAACATAGCCGTACTCGTTGAAATGGGAAATTCAAATTACGGGTGATATAGGGTAATGACTACTAAATCCGTGAGGTATCCGGGGGGTGATAATGAATAAAAATTGTTAATCAGAATAATATTGTATTTGTGATGTTGGTGGCTGGTGCCTTTTTGGGGTAATATCCTAGCCAAGGAGGACAGAAATGCGGAAGAAAATAGTGGCTATCTCTCTGCTACTGGTTGTGGTTCTTTCCTTCACTGCATGTGCCAAAGAACCCTCAGCACAAGAGATAGTCGACGGCGTAATAGAATCCTTCGACAACATAAGAACATACCAGTTTGATATGGATGTGACCCTTGATATAGCCGGTGAGGATGAGGGTGAGACGGTTGAAAGTACTTTTGCATTAGGCTACAGTGGCACCGTAGATGTTGAGAATAGACAGATGAGAATGGAGATGACTATTAAGAGCATATGGAAGACGCAACCTGAAATGGAACGAGTAACTGAGTTGTATCTTATTGATGGTATGTTGTACACGGGGCTGGGAGCCCCGGGAGAGGAGCCCGAGTGGATGAAGGAGGAGGTACCGGAGGAATGGTGGGAAGAATCGCAACAAATGGGGTGGGGTGAGTCTCAGATAGAACTCCTTGAAGCAGCACAGGTGGAGGTCATAGGCAGCGAGAGGGTAGGCGGCATAGACTGTTATGTCCTTGAGGTCACTCCGTATTTGGAGCAGCTCTGGCAACTATATAATCACATGACATATCACGAAGCACCTGATGTCACCGAAGAATATCTTCAGGAAATATTCCATAGCTTCTCCGTAAAGCAATGGGTCGCCAAGGACACATATTTCTTAACCAAAGCAGAGATAGATATAGCTACGGAATTTCCCCCTGAGGAGGCAGGTCCAGAGACAACAGTGGATATAACTATGGTCTTACTATCCTACAACCATAATCAGCCGGTCTCCATTGTGCTGCCTCCAGAAGCTGAGGCATCCTTCTCAATAGTGAATCCTAGTTTTGAATCAGGTAATACTGGATGGGATAATCTTATAACAGGAAATGTAGAATATTTTGCACCTGTTGACGGTAAATATTATGCCATCTCTAAAAGCGGCGCAGACTCAACCAGTCAGATTATAAATGTTACTATTGAACCTGGTAAAACTTATACTCTAACGGTGTGGGCAAGAAGCATCTACAGTGATGATCATGTTGAGGCGCTCTTAGGGCCCGACGATGACTATCCTCCCGGAAATGCCGCGAGGGTGGTGGCGGAGGTACAGTTAGTTGCAGGGTCCGCTCCTATTGCAGCAGCGTCCGTAGATGTCAGCCCCGTCGCTCTCCCCGGTATACCGAAAGACGAAGACTTCTGGAATGACGACGGTGGCAATGTCTGGATCGACGGGGGTTATCGTCATGAATTTGCCCAGAATCATTTTATCCAGCCACTGAATTTAGACCCAATCGAAGATCCATGGCAGATGGCACCCGATATAGAGGCTTACAAAGCAGCGCAAGAGGCCCAACTAGATGGCCAAGCTGTAGCACCGATAATCGTCGAAGACCGAAAGCTGTTGTTTATCAGCTGGGTCTCCCACAAAGGCTCTGAAAATAAGGAATACTCCGATATCCGCTTCATCGAGGTGACCGGTGATGGAGATCCGAACTATGATTGGGCCGCATCCGGAACAGAGACAGAAAGGGGAGTGGTTCTCTCTCATTCCGGCGACAAGGATCCTGTTGCCTTCGATCAGCACCTGTACTACGACACAGATACCGGCCGGCTCTGGATGGCTTGGGGCGGCGGTCGAATCTTCATCTCTGAACTTGACCCAAACACCGGTCGCTTAATAAGTGACCCGCCTGATACAGAATTTGATACCCACCCAGAAGGCACGCACACACAGGTAGCAAGTTGGGATGGTGATGAGTGGACCTATGGCCGCAGATGGATCGAGGGACCGACTATCTACAAGCATGACGGTTACTGGTATCTTTTCGCAACTTACGGCCTTTGTGATAACATCTACTCCATCCGCATGGGGCGTGGCGACGGACCCACAGGCCCATTTTATGACAAGGATGGAATCGCACTGACAGAATATGACGATGTCGAGGATGAATACGGAAACAGCTTCTTTCTCGGCGACGATGGAGAACATCTCGTTCCTGGCCACGCCCATATCTGGGAAGAGGATGGGCGGTGCTTTTTGGGCTATGACTACCGAACCGAGAAGGTCTCTCGCGCCGTAGAAGAACCGGGTGACTTCTTCGGTATCCGCGAGATACACTGGGTTGATAACTGGCCAACAATATGGATCCCTATAGAAGTTACATTCAATGCTAATGATTATCCAGAAGCAATAGGTAAGAAAATTGGTATCCACTTCAAAAACACTGGGGAGAAAAATTCTGTTTTAGCAGTCGATCATGTCTCATTAATAATCAAAGGTTAAATGATATGTGTTGTAAGAAGGGCACTGGAAACCGCTAAAGAATAGTGGTGGCTGGTTCTCTTTTTATATTGGTTAGAAGTATTGTATCACATTAATGCGAAATGAGCATCGGGCAAAACTGTAAAGGAGGTACAGGACTATGCGAGCTAGTGTAAAGAGCGCCTTTCTCGCCTCTCTGGCAGCTATACTGCTATTTGCCCTGGTTGTGGTGCCGTTGGCGGCTTGCCAGGGACAGCAAGAACCATCAGAACCACAAGGGTCTGAAACCAATACCTTCCCTGATAGGAACCTAGAGGCTACCATAAGGGATGCCCTCGGCAAGCAAGTTGGCGAGCAAATTACATCTGATGAACTGGCTGAGCTTACCACGCTAAGTGCCGAGTCTAGCGATATTACCGACCTCTCCGGTCTGGAATACTGCACCAACCTGACTGAGCTCGACTTTTGGGAGAACCAGATAAGCGACATCTCCCCTCTTGAAAACCTAAATGGCCTGACTGAGCTCGGACTTGGTGGGAACCAGATAAGCGACATCTCTCCCCTTTCTAACCTTACCAGCCTGACTGAGCTCGGACTT
>CAZMJZ010000119.1:0-3909 GCA_964566845.1 uncultured Dehalococcoidales bacterium
ACTTGTTATAGATAAAATTGGCAATCCTTACCATCGAGACGCCTCATCTGACTGTCTAATTTTATATTAATTATATTACTGCAATAGGTTACGGGTAGCAACGATTTTGAACGCAAGCACTAACAAGACACTAGATTGTTCAATTCTTGTTGGCTAGTCATTAACCTTAATATGTAGATAGAGGTCGCCTTATTTTTTATCCCCTGTTATGTCTATACCCCTGAATCTGATTTTAGTCCCCGGCTTAATCCCTTCTGGTACTTTAACTAATAACTTCTTTTCTGTTTGCCCTTTTTATAGGTTGTGCCTTTCTCGCACCCCGTGGCAGCCTCAGCCCAGGAAATCTCAAGTTCAATATTTAAGTTAAGGTTCTGTTTAGGTAAGGGCTCAAACTGAACACCGAAGAGCTTACGCAGAGCATACTTACCAATCTTTACTGTCATTCTGGAAAGTAATCTTTCAATTAAATTCGATTTACGAGCAGGGACCCCAATATATAGGAAGTATTGATGATAGGTTGTCCTGCCAGGAGAAGTAAAGGATTGGAATACGGAACCGCTGCCTTCAAAAAATACCCGGTTAAGGAAATCCTGGTCAAATCTAAGCCCGGCTTGAGCGAACATTCGGCTCAGTTCATCAACTATAGCCTGATTAGATAAGATATCCCTGAATATATCCTGCTGAGAGTATTGAAAGCCTCTATGCTTGGTATCATAACCAATACCTGTTCGTGAATATTCCTGGGAGCTAGCCAGGATTTCGGCAAGAATGATATAGCGGCTAAGGGGAAAAAGATTATACGTCACTATCCACTCATTACGCAATCCACTTAATTGTTTCGTATTAGCCAAACAGACACTTTGGTAACTAACGGTGCTCAAGCTGTGTGATTCCCTCGCCAGTTCCTCATGCTTCTCGACCAACTCGAAAGAAATATAGCTCGCTGGTAGAATAGAACGTTAAGCAATGGGAACTACGGTATTAATTATTATTTGCTCCATACTCATGGTGGTTGGCTTATTCGGCGTAGTATTGCCACTCCTTCCCGGGATTCCGCTATCATGGCTGGGACTGTTTATTTATGCACTGGGTACTGGCTTTGAGAGAATCTCAATCGCCACAGTCGTTGTCTTTTTCATCTTGACTGTACTTACGCTAGTTCTGGATTTTACAGCTCCTATGTTAGGTGCCAGAAAATATCAGGCGAGTAAGCTTGGCGTTTTCGGCGCTTTTCTAGGGTTCACAGTAGGAATTTTTATATTTGGTTTTGTGGGAATTATTCTGGGTCCCTTAGTTGGTGCGTTTCTGGGAGAATTGATAGCAAGGAAAAAGCCCAAACAGGCGTTGGGGTCGGCGCTTGGTGCTTTTCTTGGTTTTGTAGCGGGTACTTTGTTCAAGATTATCGTTATTTTGGTTATGGCGGGGTTCTTCATTGCTTCCTTATTTTAAGGGGTAACAAAATAAGCAATCTTGCTATCTTATGGGAAATTCACTCTTTTTTCATGGATTTAATTCAGGCAATAATAAGAATAGTAGCTATCAGCTATAATATATCTGATATGTCACTGATAAGGTTAACATGATTGCTTAGTTGGAGGACTATATAAAAAGATTGACCAATTTTACGAGCCGTATGTCTCGTATATATATGCATTGTGGGTCTTCTTGAGAGTTATAACCGTTCAGACCATCATGACAGCAATAGCCTTTACTGTACCGGGTTTATGGGCAGTTGCAACCTCCAGAAAGAGATAGTTCACAGTTAGTCTGATTTCTCTTGAATGGAAGAACAGGGACTATCCCGAAAGGCTTCATTCAAAATGATTCTAAGGTTGAGATTTAACTTTACACTAAATCGTTCAATCCTTGTAGGCTAGTCCTTAACCTTTATATGTATATAGAGGTCGCCTGATTTTTTATCCCCTCTTATGCCCATGCCCCTGATTATGATTTTAGTCCCCGGTTTAATCCCTTCTGGTATCTTAACCATTAACTTTTTTGTTTGTTTGCCCCTCTTGTAGGTAATCTTCTTTTCTCCGCCGGTGGTTGCCTCATCGGGAGAAATCTCAAGCTCAATATTTAAGTCAAGGTTCTGTTCAGGTAAGGGCTCAAACTCAACACCAAATAGCTTGCGTAAAATATACTTACTAATCTTTACTGTCATTCTGGAAAGTAATCTTTCAATTAAATTCGATTTACGAGCAGGGACCCCAATATATAGGAAGTATTGATGATAGGTTGTCCTGCCAGGAGAAGTAAAGGATTGGAATACGGAACCGCTGCCTTCAAAAAATACCCGGTTAAGGAAATCCTGGTCAAATCTGAGCCCGGCTTGAGCGAACATTCGGTTTAGCTCGTCAAACATAGTCTGATTAGAGAAAGTATCCCTGAATATATCCTGCTGAGAGTATTGAAAGCCTCTATACCTGGCATCATAACCAATGCCTGCCTTTCGGGCAAAATCGTATTGCTGCCGTTTATCCTTGTCTCCAAGCACACCGTAAGCCTCATTTATCTCCTTGAATTTCTCTTCAGATTGCTTCTCATTACCGGGATTAGTATCGGGGTGATATTTAAAAGCAAGCGTTCTAAAAGCTCTCTTTATCTCTTCTTGACTGGCATTATCAGGAACGCCAAGAGTTTGGTAATAGTCTTTCATGTTGTCTCTCTTAAGATCTCGTCACAATTAGATTATCATGTAGATTGTTTATATGCCTTAGGCGAACTCTGTTGCCCCCTTCATACTTCCCTTGATAAACATCAACCGCTATTATAGCATTGGAAATAAGATACCCAAAGTTCTTATATAGAGGTTGTAGGAATTAGATTGAAAGTAAAATTAATTGCCAGTATGAGTTTATTATTAGTTTGTTGGTTCAGTGGGAGTTGCACTCCTATCCAGGATTTTGATAATTGCCTAAAATCAATCGTAGAGCCATATCGCTTCAGTATTGCCAAATGGGAAGCCGATGTTATATTTGATGAGGCAAATCAATGGATTTTCGGTAGTAATAAAAAGATTGATGATGAAGTCCATCTGGTGACACGGTATTTTTCATATGTTGAGCGGATAGAATTCTTGAAGTCAGAAATGGAGGCCATCAACAGTGGTAATGGGCAAGGCGACCTGACTTCCCTTGAGGCTGAATTAAATAGGATACAAGAGCAAAAAGCGGCTTTACAGGATACAGTGGAGAGGATAATAGAAAGGCAGATAAGGGATACCCTGTTGAGACAGGGTATCTTCAATCCAATAGATGAATATATAAGGTTAGAAGTAGGCTTCCCGCCAGTAAATTTCAAACTGGACAAACCACCTTATGTGCTTGTGATTTCGCCTAGAGATAGAATAGAAAGCGTGAGAGAAATTACCCTGTTGCCGAGCCTTAGCCTTGAGGAAATAGAAGATATTGAAGCTAGAGTGGACAAATTAGGCGTCTCTGCATTGATGGTGGAAATTGGTGGCTTTGCTGCAACCTATCCCAGCTTGGTGGCTAACGATGCTAGCCTGCGATTTACCATTGATACTGCCACTGAGGAGTGGCTACATCAATATCTAGTCTTCACACCGTTAGGCTTTCAATACCTGTTAGACTTAACTGGGGTATCCAGAGATTATGAAATTGCCACCATGAATGAAACCTTAGCCAGTATGGTCAGTAAGGAAATTGGCTCTATCATATATCAAAAATACTACTCCGGGGATGAGAATGGCTATAGTCACAACCAAGGAGTAGTATCAGGATTTGACTTTAACCAGAAGATGAGAGAAATAAGGAGCACGGTTGATAGATATTTAGCCCGGGGAGAAATTGAGCAGGCTGAGGAATTTATGGAACAGCAGAGGCAATACCTAGCCTCAATGGGTTATTATATCAGAAAGCTAAACCAAGCCTATTTTGCCTTTCA
>CAZMJZ010000120.1:0-3808 GCA_964566845.1 uncultured Dehalococcoidales bacterium
ATTACCTTTGTTGGCTGGGGAAGAAGGATTCGAACCTTCGCTGGCGGATCCAGAGTCCGCTGTCCTACCACTAGACCATTCCCCAGCACATTAAGATTATAGCATGTAGCTATACCACTGGCAATGATAGAGTTATATAAAAACACTAACATGGTTTGACATGCTCAGATTAGGCGTTTATGTTAAAATTGATTTAAGAAAGGAGGTTTTTATTTTGGCTGATTTAGCTTCTCTACAACAGATGCTGCGAGTCTCCTTTAATAATCCATCTTTGCTGGAGCAAGCTCTGGTTCATAGTTCTTACACTAACGAGAACCCTGGCTTTGCCCCATTCCCCAATGAAAGGCTAGAATTTTTGGGTGACGCTGTTTTAGGCTTTGTCATTACTGAAAAGCTATATCAGGACTTCCCTTACCTCACTGAGGGAGAAATGACAAGGCTACGTGCCACTCTGGTACGTGGTGATACTCTAGCTCGTATAGCAACAACCTTTGGACTCGGTGATTACCTTTATCTGGGGAAAGGGGAGGAGTCAAGTGGTGGACGGTATAAGCCGACTAACCTGGCAGGAACCCTGGAAGCATTAATAGCTGCCGTATTCCTTGACCAGGGTTTAGTTACTGCCCGGGATTTCATCCTGAGTTTACTTGATAAAGAGCTACGTAAGATTGCATACCAGGGTGTAGAGGTTGATTATAAAACACAACTGCAGGAGCTTATCCAATCCAGGCAGCAGCCGACACCTGTGTATTATGTAGTAGAAGCAGCCGGACCAGACCATGACAAAAGGTTTACTATTGAGGTAAGAGTGGGTGATTCTGTACTGGGCAGGGGAGCGGGCAAGAGTAAAAGACTGGCAGAGACTGAAGCTGCCCGCTTAGCATTAGAACGACTTTCAATTAACTTTACACAGTAGCCCTTCTTTGCTAAACTTCAATTGACATTCCTTATCGTCTATTACCTAAATAGAGGTGTCATTATGGGAAGGCGAGATTTCAGACATAGAGAACCGAAAAAAGCCAAAAAGAGTGCCAAGAAGTTGACGTTGACAGATGTCCTGCCACCTTCAACCACCGTGGAAGTAGTTAAGAAGGGAAAGAAGGAAAGAAAAGTAGAGGAGGAATAAGACATATAGCAGCTTACCAGCAGTTATACGGCACTGGAGAGTTAAGGTCTCGCCTTGACAGAGCCAAATCAATACTTGAAGAGTGCTGCTTATGCCCTCGCCACTGCGGTGTCAACCGCCTAGCTGGTGAAAGTGGAAAGTGCCATGTTACTAACAATGTAGTAGTTTCTAGCTATGGCCCTCACTTCGGGGAAGAGGCGCCTTTAGTCGGTAGGCATGGCTCGGGAACCATCTTTTTCACCTATTGCAATCTACGCTGTGTCTTTTGTCAGAACTATACCATAAGTCAGTTAGGTGAAGGGAGTGTTATTGACAAGGAAGAACTGGCAAGAATGATGCTCTCCCTTCAGGCAAGAGGCTGCCATAATATCAATCTAGTTAGTCCAACCCATGTAGTGCCTCACATCCTGGAGGCTTTGGAGCTAGCGGTGAGTACTGGTTTATATCTACCTTTGGTATATAACTCTGGTGGCTATGATTCTGTGGAAACCTTGGAGCTATTGGACGGGATTGTTGACATCTATATGCCTGATATGAAGTATTCTGATGCGAAAACCGCTGAGCAGTTATCCGGAATAGAAGACTACCCTGAAATAAATAAAGCAGCCATTAAAGAAATGCACCGCCAGGTAGGTGACCTCCAGATAGATGAGCAGGGTATAGCTCAGCGTGGTCTTCTGGTGCGTCATCTGGTGCTTCCTGACCGCTTGGCTGGAACTCAGGGGGTAACGCGTTTCCTTGCCCAGGAAGTCTCCACCAATACCTACCTGAACATTATGGCTCAATATCATCCCTGCTATAAAGCCTTTGATATACCATCGCTATCCCGTCCGGTGAATACACAGGAATTCTATGAAGCTATAGACCTGGCTCATCAGCAGGGTTTATACCGACTGAATAGATATCACTTCCCAGTGCCATCAAGGTCCATTATAAGATAAGGTGATACGTAATGATTGACTTAGCTTCGGTTCAGGCAGTAGTGTATGGCTATGTTCAAGGTGTTCTCTTCCGCGACTTTGTATTTAGGCAGGCTACAAAGTTAGGGCTAACTGGCTATGTTCGCAACTTACCGGAGGGAAGTGTGGAGGTAAACGCTGAAGGAAGAAGAAAGCAGTTAGAAAAGCTAATTAGCTACTTGAAAGTGGGACCGCCTATGGCTGAAGTAGACAAAGTAGTAGTAAACTGGTCAGAATATACCGGAAATTACTCCCGCTTCAGTATAAATTATTAGCCTGACATATGTAAATTTACTGAACATTGTAAGTGGTGATATAATATAAACATTTCGAAGAGCTATTCCTCAGTAATAACGAGCCTTTGTACTGATTTGTGTTATTGGGGAAGGAGGAGGGTTATAGGATGCCAAAGGTTCCTTTTAAAGGACGGGAAGTTGATGCTACTGAGGTAGATTTTCAGACCCGCAAGGAAGAATGGAATGAATACCAACTTATGGATGGGACTTCAATTAAAATGAAATTGGTGGTTAGTGAGATTTTCAGGGTGCCAGATGAATGGGATAATGAGGGAAATCCTTTATACGTAGTGAAGTCCCAGAATATCTTGGTAGCAAGATCACCTAACAATATAAAAAGGCAACCATAGACCGTGCAACGGAGTGAACTGTAATGACAATAGCGAATAATAAAGACGTAGAACTGGAACAATCTGAACCTATGGAATGGCCTGAAGAACCGCTTCCAGTGAATAGCTGGTACAACAAAAGGGATATCGATTCTTCAAACCAAGATGTTAATGGCTGGCTTTCACTTATTAAAGAGAAGCTTTACACCAATCCATCAGTAGAAGATATCTTTGTCGACATTGAAGATAATGACGTTGATGTATGGGTGGTAATCCCAGAACACGACCTTGCTACACTTCACCAAATAGTGGAGGTAGAAGGAGAACTATCTGATACACTTGTTTCCGGTGAAAGCCCACCATTTCTTATTGAGTTCCATGTAATATATCGTTGTGGTCGCAATATAGAGGACTTAGCGCCCACCAGAGCTATCAGATTACAACGATAGGTGCAGTAAGGATGCCTTAAGAGATAAGTACGCGAACTGGGCTATACACAACCGAGATTTTTGGACAAGTATGGACTTAGATACCAGTCCTTATACAGATTGTACACCTACTGGTATGTTTTACGAGGCACTTCATTGGGTTGAAGCCTTTCTGGCTACTAAAGGACACCATTACCGCGAGCATAAACAGAGGAAATGGGCTATGTGTTGTCTTTTCCCGTCAGACTTGGGGACAATAGAAGTAGACTATAGCAAGCTCAAGCAGGAAAGCGAAACTTCTAGGTATGAATGTTATAAACATACTGCCACTGAGATACGGCAGCTTATTCCTCTCATTAACCACATCAAATACCACATATCTTAGCTAATTTAGAGGATTGTAGCGAGCTATTTAGCTACCCCGATTCAGGAATCTGACGCAGTCCATAATATTGGTCATTATCAAGGATACGGGATAGAATCTCAGCTGAGGTTCGGTAGGTATCCCCGCCACAACACTCACTTAGTTGCTTCCCCAGTTCCTCTACATCAAGGGCTTCATTGCCACTGGCTAAGAAAAAGCGAAATACACTCTCTAAGATGGGTAACTCACCATTAATAAAATCTGGAGCTTGAGAACAGCAGTTCTTAATAGTGGTAAAAATATCAG
>CAZMJZ010000121.1:0-3778 GCA_964566845.1 uncultured Dehalococcoidales bacterium
CTGTGGTCCCTGCCTTGGCGGACACATGGGGGTTCTGGCTGATGGTGAGCGGTGCATTTCCACCACCAACCGTAATTTTGTTGGCAGGATGGGCAGTCCTAAATCAGAGGTCTATCTGGCTAATCCCGCTGTTGCCGCCGCCAGCGCTATAGCGGGCAGGATTGCCAGTCCGGAGGAGGTTATTGGCTAGGCGAGTTTCAAAGGTATGAAGCCCCTCTTACCACATTTTCCCCACTCCTTTTTGAGGTGAGGTGCGATGGCCAAAAAACGCAAATCCTGGCAAGAAAAGCTGGCAGATAGTAAGGGTCTACCAAAGGTTGAAGAAATCACTGATAAGATGAGTAAGAGGTGGGGAACTGGGACGGTGGTTATTCCAGCACCAAGAGAAGTAGATGAAATTATGAAAGGCGTCCCCAAAGGCAGACTTATTATCATTAATCAAATCCGTGGGATATTGTCTCAAAAACATGGGGCTTCAATCGGCTGCCCGATAACTACTGGAATATTTGCCTGGGTTGCGGCTCATGCCGCCGAGGAGGCATCCGCTGAAGGAAATAAAGATATTACCCCCTACTGGCGGACACTAAAAGCTGGCGGGGAACTAAACCCCAAATACCCCGGCGGTGTGGAAGCGTAGGGTGCCCACTTGATAGAGGAGGGGCACGCTATTGAACCGGGCAGAGGCAAAAAGCCACCAAGGGTGAAAGATTTTGAGAGAGCTTTTCAGGAATTGTAATGACTGGGGCGGGAAAGACTGAATATGATGAGATGGGCGAAAAAGGACATATTCTGGAGCACGGTAATGACTATCCTGTGTATTGTCTGTTTTCCGGTCAACCCTCTCGTCTTAACCGGCGTTCTAGAAACGAACTCTTATCCCGCATTATATATCGTCGGGTGGGTGGTTTGGGCGTTTGGTATGGTACTGATAATGGCGCCCATAGTTATGTTCCCACGCCAAGGTGGGGTTGCCAAGGGGAAATCCTTTGTGAATACCACTCGCCTGGTTGATACCGGAATTTATGCCGTAGTCAGGCACCCGCAATACACGGGTGGGATTTACGCCATATTCATCACTACATTATTATGGTATCCACACTGGTTATTCGGGCTGCTTGGTGCCATGGGCACGGTGGCTATCTACATGGGCTGTAGAGAGGAAGACCAACGCCTTATTCAAAAATTTGGCGACGACTACATACACTATATGCAAAAGGTACCGAGAATGAATATCTTTGCCGGGTTGATACGGCTGGTACGAGGTAGAAAGGCAGAAGGTCACCCAAAATAAAGGATTTTGAGAGAGCTTTGGTAGAATTATGATTTTTTAAAAGATACGAATCATGAAGAACCAATATTTTGGAGATAATAAAGATCTATTTAAATATGACCTAATACTACGAGTCATTGAAGAGGCTCGTTCCCTTACTCATTTTACATTCATCCCAATGCTTACAGAGAATAATGGCAAAGGGCACGGTGAAGATGACGACCGCAAGAAAGCAAAAGCGGGGACAAATAATACTGAGTTGGTGAAATTCTTAGATGAATGCAGAAGAACAGGTAAAAGAGATATTAAGCAACTAAAAATCTTCTTAAAAAAACGCATCCCTAAGATGAGAATTTATTACGGAAAGGACAATTATTTTTCTCATGAGCAAAGAGAGAAATACTTTGAGCAAATAGCGGATGAACTTTTGCCAAAATCTCTAGTTTTCGTCGACCCTGATACGGGATTACAAATCAAGAGTTCGAGTAAAGAACATATATTATATTCTGAAGTTAAAACCTTGTATGAACATATGGATAAGCATTCAATATTAATGATATTTCAGTACTTCCCACATGAAGCGCATGAGGAATACTTACACAAAAGAGTAAAAGAACTCAAAGGGAAGATTATAAGAGATTTGCCAATTTATATTGAACGTATTGATGATGATGAAATTATATTTTTCTTCTTAACTAAGGACAAATCTATTAGGGAATCACTAAGTAAAGTAATCAATGGTTACAGGGAAACTTATAGCGAATTAAGGGTTGGGAACGCATAATTGTAATAGTGGATAACACATGTACGGGATTCATTTACCTGGAATAAGGAGACCGATACCTCATGCTAAAAGGCAAGGTTCATAAATACGGTGAGGTTGTTTAGTAGGGGGATTAAAAGGGGCGAAGCCCCTTTAGAAAATTTCTTCCCTCTCCCCTTATCAAGGGGAGAGGGATAAAGGGTGAGGGGTTGGTAGACAATCTTTAAAGTAAGACGGAATTCTAAACCACATGAAGGTTCGTGATATAATCAGGATGATTGAAGATGACATTAATCCGAGAGTCTAACTTTAGGAGGTTCACTGCCTAGATGCGTCCGCAGACTTCGCTGTCATTGCTTCGGTCGCCTAGGCGACCGAAGCAATCTTGAAGAAAGGGAGAATTTATTACTTGAGATTGCCACGTCCTTCCACCGAAGGACTCGCAATGACAAAAAGTATCTGCATTCACGGATTAGGGGGACGATGGGTGATATGTATAAGTATCTGGTTATCTTTGAAAAGGCTGGCGAGAATTACTCTGCCTATTCTCCAGACATACCAGGATGTATCGCCACCGGAAGTACCCGTAACGAGGTAGAAAAGAACATTAGAGAGGCTATTGGTTTTCATATTGAAGGACTGGTAAAGGATGGATTGCCTCTTCCCGAGCCATCGTTATTTACTGATTATATAGAGGTCTGAGAGGTAGATTGATGCTAAAAGGCAAAGTTCATAAATATGGGGCTGATGTTGATACTGATGCCATTATCCCGGCTCGGTATCTGAATGTGTCTGAGCCGGTGGAGCTGGCAAAGCACTGCATGGAGGATATAGACCCGGAGTTTGTGAATGAGGTTCAGGCGGGGGATATAATAATGGCGACCACTAACTTCGGCTGTGGCTCATCTAGAGAGCATGCCCCGCTGGCTATCAAAGCATCGGGCATTTCCTGTATAATAGCCAGAAGCTTTGCCCGTATCTTCTTTCGCAATGCCATAAATATCGGCTTACCGTTGCTTGAGTGCAGCCAGGCAGTGGATAAAACTGAGACGGGTGATATTTTGGAGGTTGACCTGGGCAGCGGAAAAATAAAGAACCTGACCAGTGTAATGGAGTTTACGGCAAACCCCTACCCTGATTTTATGGCTGAGCTTATCTCAGTCGGGGGGCTTATTGAGCATACCAAAAAGAGATTAAGTAACAGGAGGATTTAGGTGAAGTTTGACTTAGCCGTTTTACCCGGTGATGGTGTTGGTCCCGACGTTACCAGTGAGGCAATCAAGGTGTTGCTGACAATAGGCAGCAGGTTTGACCATAATTTTGACTTACGCTACGGATTGATAGGTGGGGTTGCCATTGATGCAACGGGGACAGCCTTCGCTGAGGATACTTTGAAAATGTGCCGAAGCTGTGGCGCAGTGCTGCTTGGTGCCGTAGGTGGTCCTAAGTGGGATGACCCTAAGGCTAAGGTTCATCCTGAGGATGGTCTATTAGCCTTGCGAAAGGGACTGGGGCTATTTGCCAATCTACGCCCGGTTAAAGTCTTGCCTATGCTTGTTGACTCTACTAATCTGAAACCGAAAGTTATTGAAGGAGTGGATTTCATATTTGTCCGTGAGCTTACCGGAGGACTATACTTTGCCCGACCTAAACGGCAGTGGCAGACATCTCGGGGGAGACGGGCTACTGACTCAATGACCTACTCAGAGCAGGAAATTGAGCGTATTGTAAGGGTTGGCTTTGAG
>CAZMJZ010000122.1:0-3777 GCA_964566845.1 uncultured Dehalococcoidales bacterium
TCCCCTTATTAAGGGGAAGGCGCAGACTCGACTCGGAGAGTGCATAAAGGGGATGGGGTTGTAAACAATCTAAAAGCTAAGTCGCTTGGTGTTTATCAACGAAACGGTTAATTCTAGACAGTGCTTCCTCAATGTCAGCTAGCGAAGTAGCATAGCAGCAGCGGACGTATCCCTCACCCCACTGCCCAAAGGCAGAACCAGGGACTACTGCCACCTTTTCCTCAATCAGAAGCCTTTCGGCAAATTCCTCGGAGGTCATAGCTGTGCTCTTTATTGATGGGAAGGCATAGAATGCCCCCCTAGGCTCAAAGCAGGATAGACCAATATCATTTAGCCCCTGAACGATTACCAAACGCCGCCGATTATATTCCTCAACCATCTCAGCAGCACTGGTGTCGCCAGATTTTAATGCCTCAATAGCGGCTACCTGCCCCATTATCGATGCGCACATCATGGTATACTGGTGAATCTTGGTCATGGAGGCAATAACCTCTGTGGGAGCAGCAGCATAGCCGATACGCCACCCGGTCATAGCATAAGCCTTGGAGAATCCGCCGAGAAGGATGGTGCTCTCCTTCATCTCAGGTAAGGTGGCAAAGCAAGCATGCTCCACGCCATAGACTAGCTTGGCGTAAATCTCGTCAGAGATTACCAGTAGCTTATGACGCCGAGCTATCTCTGCTATTGGCAACAGTTTATCTCTGAGCATTACCGCTCCGGTAGGGTTGGCGGGATTACCGATAAGGATGGCTTTAGTCTTACTGGTAACTCGTGCCTCAATATCAGCAGGGCTAATCTCGAAATCATTCTCCTCGTTGGTCGGTACCATAATTGGTGTGCCCCCGGCTAGAACAACGCAGGGGCTGTAGGAAACATAGCACGGGTCGGGCATAATAACCTCATCCCCAGGGTTAAGGATTGCCCTCATTGTCAGGTCTAATCCTTCACTAACACCAACTGTAATCAGAAGTTCACCATCTGGGTTATATTCCAGGTTATAGTTATCCTGCAGGTAGCGTGATAGCTCCTGACGCAGCTCAGGCATGCCTAAATTTGAGGTATACATAGTATAGCCCTTCTCCAGCGAGTAGATAGCCGCCTCACGAATATGCCAAGGGGTGGCAAAGTCAGGCTCTCCTACCCCGAGGGAGATTACCCCTTCTATAGAAGACAACAGGTCGAAGAACCTTCTTATACCGGAAGGGGATATTTGGTTGACTCGCTGTGAAGTAAGACTGTATTTTCTACGCTGAACATTGGATTTAGTTGACATAAAAACTCTCCTGAAGGCGGTTAGAGTATTACTGGCTGGCGCTTAACCTCTTCCTTTCCCTCTAAAATCTCACCGTCCTCCTTATATCGCTTAAGCATAAAGTGGGTAACTGTCCCCTGTACCCCTTCAATAGGGGCGAGCTTTTGCGATACGAAGTCAGCCACCTCGTGCATGGTTTTACCCACTAATAGAACAAGTAGGTCGTAGGTTCCTGAGACGAGGTAGACAGTGCGAGCCTGCGGAAAGCGGTAAATGCGCTCAGCTATAGAGTCAAAGCCAACATCCCTCTGGGGAGTAACCTTGACCTCTATTAAAGCCCATACATGTTCATCCCTCACCTTTTCCCAGTTGACTATAGTTTTGTATTTCAGGATGGTTCGGTCATTCTCGGCTTGCTTGATGAGCCTGGCTACTTCAGCGCTTGGAGTGCCGGTCATAGTTGATATTTGTTTGGCAGTGGTTCGGGCATCATTTTCCAGTATTTTAAGGATGTCCTTAATCATGTTTAACTCCTTACTAGCTCAATTAGGCAGATTGTTTATCCGCCTATGGCGAGATTTATCCGCCTTTGTGCGCCTATGGCGAGACTTTGGCGAGATTTATTCTACATCACCACCTTCTTTAGTGAAATCCTAAAATCGCTTCTCTACAAATCCTATCCTTCAAAGAAGGACTAAATCCTAAACAAATTCTAATTTCCAAATTTCCAATACAAAACCGTTTAGTCCTTTTAGATTTTGGTTATTTGATATTGTTTAGAGTTTCGTGCTTTGAATTTCGGATTTTACCATGTGCTTACCTTAATGAACGAGCTCAATTATCGACCACCGCTCTTCTGTCTCATTATAGCAGAGTTGGAACAGTTTGTTATCCCCGGTTCTGACCTGAAAGTGCCTCTCCCCCGGCTCTAGCCAGGCTCTTTCTATCTCCTCAACCTCATATTCTATGTCCTGCCACAGAAAAGACCTCGGTCTTTCGGCGTAGGTATGCCCCGAATAGCAATTCACTTTAAGATTATTCAACCCTATCCCCTTTAGACAGCCTCATGTCATTCCGAGGAGTCCTTCCCAGAAGGACGACGAAGAATCTCAAGAAGCACCCAACCATCGAGATTGCCACGCCCTTCTACCGAAGGGCTCGCAATGACACCCCCTTTCGTCTTTGCGAGGGTAAGCCGAAGCAAACTCGGAGAGGGATTCCTCGTCCTTCCACCGAAGGACTCGGAACAAGCTCCGCAATCTCAAGAGACAATACAGCTTTTTATTTTTATTAGGTAACCCTCCCCCTTTATCCCCCGCCTAGGCGGGGGGAATTAGTTTGTATTTACCTTTTTCTACGTTAAATGGGAAATTCTGGCTTTAAGAGCGGACCATTTACTGGGGGCAGGTCAAGTCCGCTGCAATGATTCTCATCCCCTTGAAGACAATCAATTACCTATACTACTCTCAATAGTGCTGGAAAGAACCTCGCCAATCCATAATCTTCCATCGGAGAGCATCCTTTTACTCTTTTCAATATGATTAGGTCCGCTATAGGTGAAATAACAAGAGTAAGTGCCCTTGGGAATATCGGGATAGCCATTCAGTATCACTGTTCTTTTCATTGATTTATCGCTACCGAGTATTGTGAACCATTTGACATCCCATTTGTCGTGAGTTTCTGGTGGATTAATAGTCTTATGTTCAGACCAAAAGTGGCTATCATCCGGTTTGTAGAGCAATACACCATTTGTATAGTAGTGGAAGAGACTACTTCCCATTTTATCCGGGTCCGGCACGTATAGAGTGTCGTCACTGTCATTTGTAACGGTAAATGTATAACTCAAGGTTGCCGTCTCGGATTGACTGATAAATTTTACATCGTTCAATTCCACTTGCACACCCAAACAAAGCTTGTTGCTCTGCAATAGGGCATTTCTGATTCTCTCGTCGTTACGCAAAGCTATGGAGCTACTATCAACAAACCTATTACTTATGTAAATGACATCCTTCGGGTACAAACCGAAATCAGGAAAACTATATATTACAGGAGTCCTGGGAAGCCATGAAGAGACCGGGGAATTGAAATATCCCAGATAGCATCTTTCACTATTGGCGACAACAACAAAGGGGATTGTGAATGACATTCTGGTATCAACGCCTAGAGATGGCCAATCTTCCTTCAAATAAATGCAATGTGTGGAGAGGTCATAGAAGTCAATATCATCTATTGATAACCAGGGCTCATCCTGCAATTCGAGTTGTGAAAGGTCACGGCTCTCTAGTTGGGTTACATCGGCATATACATCGTCCAACAAATAGATAGATAACTCACCGCTAACCCTACTGGCGCTGTGGTCACTGTTACTACCGTCGCAGCCAGTGCTTATGAGAGTAAGCAACACCAGAGCAAAAACACATCCTAATAAATATGGAAACAGCCTCTTTATTATTGTCTCCTTAATTTGCCTGTTAAATTTCAGGTTTCCTCTTGTGCCACTCCGTTGCCTGCTGGTAGGCGTGGGC
>CAZMJZ010000123.1:0-3753 GCA_964566845.1 uncultured Dehalococcoidales bacterium
GCAGCCGGGATGGTATATGTCCCCGAGCCACAGCCAAAATCCAATACAGTCTGACCTTTCTTAATCCCTATTCTTTCTAATGTCTCAAGGATTTGTGCTTCCACCTTTATTCCCTTGTCTCTTGAAGATACTTAAAGGCAGACATAGCAGCAGTGACGCCATCACCAACTGCAGCAGCGATCTGGCGAGCTGAGTTCCTGCGGATGTCACCAGCAGCGAAAATACCAGGAGCTGAGGTAGCCATCGCGTCATCAGTAACGATGTAGCCAGCATCGTCTAGTTCCAGAATATTGAAAAAAAGGTGGCTATTAGGCATGAGCCCTATGGCAACAAATACACCATTTACTCTCAAGTCAAATTGTTGACCTGTTTTGACATTGCGTAGTTTGAGCCTCTCCACTACTTTATCTCCCAAGACCTCTTCCACTACGGTGTCCCAAACAAACTCCAACTTGGGATGGGCAAAAGCCCGCTCTTGGAGGACTTGCCCTGCCCGGAGCTGGTCCCGCCGATGTATTACATAGACTTTACTAGCATGTTGGGTCAACTCTAGAGCATCGGTAACAGCGGTATCACCTCCCCCCACTACTGCTACCTCCCGGTCACGGAAGAAAAAACCATCGCAGGTAGCACAATAGGAAACGCCGCGACCTGAAAGCCTTTCCTCACCGGCGACTCCCAGTTTGTGATACTCTGACCCAGCAGCGATGATTATAGCTGCAGCTTCAAAGTTGCCTTCGGTGGTAGTTACACTACAGGATTGTCCTTGAGTAATGCCTGTAACCTCAGCAGTTACCACCTCCAGTCCATATCTGACTGCCTGTTGGTGCATCAGTAAACCCAGCTCGGAACCGGCTATACCCTCGGGAAAACCAGGGTAATTCTCCACTAGCCTGGCATTTACCATCTGACCCCCCAGCGCCCCTCGATCCACCAGTAGGCTCTTGAGTCCAGCCCGTGAAGCGTAGAGTCCAGCGGTAAGCCCGGCAGGTCCACCGCCAATAATGATTACCTCATACTTAGACATTGTCTACTCCATTTCATAATCTCTAAAGCTACAAACCCTTCCAGCCTTCCATCTCCATAGTTAAGAAAGCTAGCCTCTCTTCTTTATTCGTTTTCGCTATCCCGATTTCAACCTTGACGCTCAACTTCATTGCCGCCTGGCGCAGACTGCTCACAAGATAGTCCTTGATTGAAGCAGGAATACCAAGAAAGGGGAGGACGAGGGTAAGAGAGACCTCGTCATCCTTTAGAGCTACATCTTTGACCATCCCAAGTTCACCAAGGGTGCGACTGATTTCCGGGTGCATCACCTGTCCTATTGCCTGATGGACATCCTCCTCAGAGATATTCTAAGGCATTATATCTCAAAGCTTTGTGCTCTAATCTTTCCTCTCCAGCCTGAATTGGTACTCTAAAGCTGCTCTTGCCTCTGAAGTGAGGCTACTTAATCACAGCGATGATATCACCTCTTGATATGATTAGATACTTTTTGTCTTCAAATTCAATCTCGTCGCCGGTGAATTTAGCGTAAACTATCGTATCACCCACCTTAATTTTCTCAGCAAGCTCTTCATCAGTTCCGACCTCTACAACCTTGCCCCTTCTCGGTTTCTCCTTGGCAGTATCGGGAAGAATTATCCCTGATTTGGTCTGGATTTCGGGGGCCTCCTCCGGGTCAACTAAGACACGGTCATCAAATGGCTTTATCTGCATCTTAAAAACACTCCTTTCCTATTTGATACCCAGTAGTTTATCAATTTTTACCTTATCAAACCCTACAATGGGTTGATTATTAATTAGAACGACGGGGACACCCATTATATTTCTACGTCTTAACTCTCGGGCTCCCTCAGGGTCCTTTTCTACATTTACCTCCCTGAATCTGAACCTTTTCTCCCTTAAATATTGCTTGACCCTGTTGCACCAAGGACATGAAGATGAGGTGAAGATTATAACCCTTGGCTGAGCAGAAACTGACATATATACCTCCTCGTCTCTGTGGCAGCTTCTCAGCTAGTTGTACCTTTTCATAATCTGTCTTAACGTTTGCCAGCCACGATTACCGTGAACCCAGCGCTGGAAGAATATCCTCTCCATGACAGTTCCATACGTTCTACCTTACCGGGATGCTGAAAGAGCGTTGAAATAACCTTCTCAATTAAAAAGCCTGCTCTTTCCAGTAATCCTGCTACATCATCATAATGGTAGAAGGTAGCGTATTTGTAGAAACGGTGACCCTGCTTTTTCTTCTGCTGATAAAACTCACCCCAGGGACTTTCCTTTAGAACCATACCCAGGACTATCTTCCCGCCCGGCACCAGAATACGGTAAGCCTCATTCAAAACATCCAGCGGCGAATCGAGAAAGCACAGGGTAACAATCAGAAATATAGCCCCAAATGACTCCTCGTTAAAAAGCCCGTGCTCCCCCCGGCCGAGAAATACAGTTATCCCTCTCTGCTTTGCCATCTCAAGCAACTTAATTGAAGGGTCAACTCCGTTCTCTATCCCCAGAGCCTGGGCAAAACGCCCGCTGCCTACCCCAACTTCGAGCCACGGTTTCCGTAAGGAAGGCAAGACCTGCTGGAATGCTTTCACCTCAATGGCGAAGATGAGTTTTCCCTCTCGCTCGAACCAGGCGTCATAGTCTGAAGCTAGGTCATCAAAAGAAGATGCTTCAGTGATGCTGCGTCTTATTCGTGTCTTTGATTCTGGAGACGGGTATCTCTGGTTGAGCACGGCCTTTCTCCTTTATTTCGTTTAGGCTTTGTCGCCCTTGCTGGAGTCACCCTCAATAGTAGAGATATCAAGTATTATCTTGAGAGTATATAATCTAGGACATCTCTGATTTCCTCTGATGCCCTTCCCTTACTTACGACACCACCTTCTACACTGGACTTGAAGACCTCGGTATCAATGTGGATACATCCTATCACATCTATATCCGTCTCGTACAATTCCCTTTCTAATATTCTAGCTATCTCCTCCGATGGTACTTTGTTAAGGACAGCCCAGACATTCTTGATGCCAATTCCAGCAGCTAGACTATATATCCTCTTAGCCACCTCAAGAGATTCAAAGGGAGGCTCAACTACAATAAGTACGCTGTCAATGCTTGTCTCTACTCCCCTACCGAAGTGCTCCACTCCTGCTTCCATATCGACAATAGCTAGCTCATCTGCTTTTAGAGTGAGCTTTTTTAGAAACTCCCGACTTAATACTCCCATCGGGCAAGCGCAACCTTCGAGAGACTGGAGAATCTTGCCTATGCTCACTAGCATCAGCCCATCTCGCCTGAGCAAATGTGGTGACGGAATATTTTCTATCAAAATACTGGCCTCGGCAAGGACATTAGGCTGGCTCATCTTTTGTTTTAAGCTTTCCTTTCCGCCTGCAAGCTCCATCAAAGGAATAGGGGGTTGGTCAAAGCCGAGCATCCGAAAGAGCCCTGAATTTGACTCATCGGAATCAATAACCAGGACGCTGTAGCCTCTAGCTTTTGCTTCACTGGCCAGCAACGTGACTATAGTGCTTTTCCCGCTACCTCCCTTGCCACAGACTGATATCTTCATCCTTCCTCCTATTTGCTGCTTTACATCCTCACTATCTCGATTGCCTTCAGGGGACAGGCCCGGACACAGTCACCACAACCCTGGCAAAGAGATGAGTCTGTCATAGGTATGTCATAAGGGGTCTCCTGTCTCAGCAACTTGTGAGAGCATACCAATACAGCGGCGCAGACCCCGCT
>CAZMJZ010000124.1:0-3607 GCA_964566845.1 uncultured Dehalococcoidales bacterium
GCCAGGCTCTAGAAAAGTACGACTGGCTGTCGGACTACTGGTGGCAGGCAGTAGCTGTAGATAGTGATAAATATACCGCCCATATAGAGCTTAATCAGAGTAACGGTTATTTCATTAGAACTCTACCTGGCTATAAAACTGTTTTCCCAGTTCAAGCGTGTCTTTATTTGTCAAAAGTACAACTAGCTCAGAATGTTCATAATATTATCATTGCTGAGGAAAACTCTGAACTCCATATTATTACCGGATGTACCACTGCCTCAAAAGAGGAACCGGGATTGCATATGGGAGTTTCTGAGTTCTACATAAAGAGAGGGGCTAAGGTTACCTTTACCATGATACATAGCTGGAATCCGGTGGTAGCGGTGCGTCCCCGCACCGGCGTTATTATTGAACAGGACGGGCTGTTCCTAAGTAACTACGTTATTATGAAGCCAGTTCAATCACTGCAGACCAATCCTTTAGCCACATGTGTAGGCGAAAATGCTACTGTCAGGTTTAACAGTATTTTGATTTCCACCCCGGGCTCAATGATGGATGTTGGCTCTAGGGTCCTCCTTAATGCCAAAGGTGCTAAAACGGAGGTAATATCAAGAGCCATCACCACCGGGGGTAACATTGTCGCTCGGGGCTATATAGAAGGCAATGCCCCTGAAGTCAAAGGGCATCTAGAATGTCGCGGACTAATCCTGGAGGGGAAAGGGGTAATTCATGCTATACCTGAGCTTAAAGGTACACTGGCTGGTATTGACCTATCCCACGAAGCTGCGGTAGGCAAAATCGCTGAGGAAGAATTAGAGTATCTGATGGCTCGGGGACTAACTCGAACTGAGGCTACAGCTACCATAATTAGAGGCTTTCTCAGGGTAGACATTGAAGGATTACCCCCACTGCTCAGTGCCGAATTACAGCGGGCGGTGGAAGCCAGCGAAGAAGACCTTATGTGAATAAACTATCGGAGGTGAAAAATGAATCTTAAGGCTTTATATAAGCTAGGTTATGGTCTTTATATTGTGTGCTCAAAAAAGGAAGATAGGCTCAACGGGCAAATCGCCAACACCGTGTTTCAAATCACCTCTGAGCCGCCGACCATTGCCGTAAGCATCAATAAGAATAATTTAACCCATGAGTTTATCAAGGAAAGCAAGGTAATGACGGTCTCGGTCATCTCCCAGGACACGCCCCTCTCTTTCATCGGTCACTTTGGCTTCAAGTCAGGACGGGACATGGATAAAATTAAGGGCATTAATTATAAAATAGGTGAGACCCAGGCTCCGGTGATTACTGAAAATACCCTAGCTTATTTGGAAGCTAAGGTAGTTCAAGAAGTAGACGTAGGAACCCATACAATTTTTGTAGGAGAGCTTGTGGGAGCAGATGTTATCAAGGAAGGCGAGCCAATGACTTACACCTATTATCATCAGGTCAAACGTGGTACCACTCCCAAGACGGCTGCCAGCTATATTGAGGAGAGAAAGGAGTTGAAACCCAAAATGGCAAAATACCAATGTAGCGTTTGCGGCTATATCTATGACCCGGAACTAGGGGACCCGGATGGCGGAATTAAACCGGGTACGCCATTTGAAGAAATACCCGATGACTGGGTATGTCCCGTCTGCGGGGTGAGCAAGGACCAGTTTGAAAAAATAGGGGAATGATAGGAGTATATTAATGATAAAAAACCTGAACAAGGAACAGTTGGAAGGGATATTAGAAGCGATACCCGTAGAAATTTCCTTTGTTGATGAAAATGACCTGGTGCAATTTTGGAACAAGCACGAAACGAGAATCTTCAGACGACCGGCCAGCGTGATTGGGAAAGCAGCTCAGGACTGCCACCCAAAACACAGTGTGGACAAAGTAAACCAGATTTTATCCGATTTTAAAAGTGGTGAAAAAGACTCGGCCGAGTTTTGGATTAATCTTGGGGAGCGGGAGGTATATATCAGATATTTTGCTGTGAGGGATAAGGTTGGCAGATATCTGGGAACATTGGAAGCCACACAGGATATCACGGAAATAAAGAAAATCAAGGGAGAAAAAAGACTACTAACATATTGAAAGGAGGGGTAAAATGAAACCAAGAGAGATAAAGCCAGGGATTTACTGTGTAGGAGCTATAGATTGGGACCGACGGTTATTTGATTCGCTAATACCACTCCCCGACGGCACGAGCTATAACTCATATCTAATTAAGGGCAAGGAGAAGACGGCACTTATTGACACCGTTGACACTACTATGCAGGAGGTGCTGATAAATAACCTGAGCGAGCTAGGGATTAACAGCCTGGACTATCTAGTTGCCAATCACGCTGAGCAGGACCATTGCGGCACTATCCCCCAAGTCCTTGAGAAGTATCCCCAGGCGAAAGTGGTATGCACACCCAAGTGTAAAGGTATGCTCATCGACCTGCTCTTGATTCCAGAGGAGAAGTTCATAACGGTCAATGATAAGGAGACCATTACGCTGGGCGATAGAACGCTGGAGTTTATCCATGCCCCCTGGGTCCATTGGCCAGAGACAATGCTTACCTACCTGAGGGAAGACAAAATACTGTTCCCCACTGATTTTCTCGGCTCCCACTTGGCTACAACCGACTTGTATGTAACTGACGAAGGACAGGTCTACGAGGCAGCCAAGAGATATTATGCCGAAATTATGATGCCTTTCCGAACAACTATTCAGAAGAATTTGGAGAAAATAAAGGACTACGCCATTGACATCATCGCTCCCAGCCACGGTCCTATGTATGATAAACCGGAGTTCATCCTGGAAGCCTATCACAGTTGGGCATTTGACGAGCCAAAAAACATCGTGGTATTGCCCTATATCTCAATGCATGGCAGCACCCGAAAGATGGTAGAATACCTTGTTGGAGCTTTAGCCCAGAAGGGTGTGACGGTAAAGCAATTTGACCTCGTTGTAACTGACATCGGGAAACTGGCGATGGCGTTGGTGGATGCGGCGACAGTTGTTATCGGGACACCCACCGTTCTCGCCGGTCCACATCCAAATGTTGCCTATGCTGCCATCCTGGCGAATGCCCTTAGACCTAATCTTAAGTTTATCTCCATCATCGGTTCCTATGGCTGGGGAGGTAAAACGGTTGAGCAACTTGCTGCCATGATTCCCAACCTGAAGTTGGAAATATTGGACCCGGTGCTGTGTAAGGGCTTTCCCAAGGAAGCCGATTTCAAGGCTCTAAATAGTCTGGCAGCTACTATTGCCGAAAAGCATAAGGAGAATGGTTTTACTTAATGGTGTATTACCAGAAGGGGTCAAAATGTCCGAAGCGATAATAATTTACGAAACCAGAACTGGCAACACACGGAGAATAGCCGAAGCAATCCAAGAGGGAATGAAAAAAGCCGGGGTTGAAGTGCTGTTGAAAAGGACAGCAGAGGTGAAGGCAGATGACTTGGCAGGTATTAATGCCGTGGTTCTTGGTGCCCCAACATATCATCATGACTTAGTCTCATCGATGAAGACCTTCCTTTTCGAAATGGAGAAGGCAGACCTGAAGGGTAAGATTGGAGCTGCCTTTGGCTCCTATGGATGGAGTGGTGAATCCGTACAAATGATGGGCGATACCATGAAGCATATCTT
>CAZMJZ010000125.1:0-3601 GCA_964566845.1 uncultured Dehalococcoidales bacterium
TAGATTTGATTGAATCAGTAAATCCACAATGGAAGGATTTAAGTAAGGGATGGTTCCAAGATGTCACCCTGAGCCCTGAACGAGATGCTAAGGAGAAAATCCTAAGATAACAAATGTCATTCTGAATGGAACAAAGTGGAATGAAGAATCTCAGATTCTTCGCTTCGCTCAGAATGACAGGGGGTGAAGGGTAAACAGTTAAAATGGTAGAAGGGTAAAGAGTAAATCGTTATAATGACAGAGGGGTAAGGAGTGAACTGTTAGAATGATAGAGGAGTAAGAAGTGAATTGTTAAGGAGGTATAAATGAAAATAGATTTACACATCCATACTAAAACCTGTTCCGATGGTAATCTCCCTATTGAGGAGGTTTTCAAGGAAGCAAAAAAGAGAAATATCAACTTTATGTCGACCACTGACCACGATTGTATAGATTGCCAGGAGAGAGCAATAGCTCTTGCCAAAGAGCATGGCATAGCCTATATTACCGGGGTAGAATTGAACGTAACATTCCCGTATCATGATAAGTCCGTTTCCTTAGATTTCCTGGGATACCAGTATGATTTCAACAATAAAGAGCTAAAAGATAAACTCCTGTTGATAAGAGAACATAGAGAATCGAGGGCGCTTCAAGTTTTAGACAAGTTGAATGTGGAGTTTGATAAAGAGAATATCCCCCGATTTACCGAGAAAGACATCAAGAATATTCAGGATAGTGTTGATGGTGCCTTCGGTCGACCCCATATAGCCAACTACCTGATAGAAAAGGGGATTGTCAGGGATAAGCAAGAGGCATTTGATAAGTATCTGGTCAAGTGCAATGTGCCTAAATACCCATTGTCACTGGCTGAAGCATCAAGGTTAATCAGGAATGCCGGTGGTAGATTGGTACATGCTCACCCCAATGACCCAAATGGGACATCTTTAATAAGCATAACGCCTGTTCTGGATGAACAGACGAGGATTATTGAAGAATATATGCTAGACTACATTGATGGTGTTGAGTGCTGGCATTCAAGACACGATGCTAAAACCACGGCACATTACATTGAGTTTGCCAGAGAGCACAGTCTGATTATGACTGGAGGTAGTGATTGTCATCAAAAACCAATTCTTCTGGGCACACTTGATATACCCGACTGGGTTGCTGAGCAGTTCAGTCGATAGAAGGAGGTCATGTTTGAATATTTATATTGGGATAAATTATCAAGGAGTAGCTAATGACATTAACTAAAAACTATGACATTAAAGACCCAACACTGGCTGAAGAGGGTAGGCAGCGGATAGAATGGGCTTACCGGGAGATGCCAGTAATGAGGCTAATCAGGGAGAGATTTGCCTCCGAGAAGCCACTAAAGGGCATCCGAATTTCAGCTTGCCTCCATATTACTACCGAAACAGCAAACTTGGCGCTAACTCTCAAGGAGGGGGGCGCCGATGTCATTTCATGTGCCTCTAATCCTCTCAGCACCCAGGATGATGTGGCGGCTGCCTTGGTGGAATATGGCATTCCCACTAACGCAATCAAAGGAGAGGATGAAAAAACCTACTATAAGCACATTGATACTGCTCTAGACAATAAACCCCAGCTTACTGTAGATGATGGTGCTGACCTGGTTACTACTCTTCACACCAAGCGGAGCAACCTAATTACCAATGTCATAGGTGGTACTGAGGAAACGACCACCGGGGTTATAAGGCTACGCAGCCTGGAGAGGGCAGGGAAACTCAAGTATCCCCTGATTGCGGTCAATGATGCTCAGACCAAGTATCTATTTGATAATCGCTATGGCACCGGGCAAAGCACTATTGATGGTATCACCCGAGCCACTAATATACTGTGGGCGGGGAAAAAGGTAGTGATTTGTGGTTATGGCTGGTGTGGGCATGGTATAGCCCTAAGAGCCGATGGGCTGGGCTCTCAAGTGATTATAACCGAAGTAGAGCCAGTACGTGCCCTGGAGGCGGTTATGGATGGCTATGCGGTTATGCCACTAATAGAGGCTGCCAAGATAGGTGATATTTTCATTACTATTGCCGGCGATAAAAATGTTATTGATAAGGCCCATTTTCAAGTAATGAAGGATGGAGCCATTCTAGCCAATAGTGGACACTTTAATGTGGAGATTAATATCCCGGCTTTAGAAGGTCTGGCTCATAGTAAGCGGCGCATACGACCCTACGTTGATGAATATACCCTAAATAATGGTCGTCACCTTTACCTGCTGGGTGAGGGGAGGTTGATTAACCTGGCGGCCGCTGAGGGACACCCTGCCAGCGTTATGGATATGAGCTTTGCTGACCAGGCTTTGTGTCTGGAGTATATGGTGAAAAATAGGGGAAAACTTGAGGCTAGGGTTTACCCAGTACCTGAAGAAATTGATAAACAGGTGGCGCAGTTAAAACTAAACTCTATGGGCATTAATATTGACCGTTTAACCCCGGAGCAAAGGGAATATCTGACCAGTTGGGAAGAAGGAACATAGAAATGGAGGCAAAATGACTAATAGCTTTGCTAGCTCACCTAAATATATGCTAACCTCAGAGTCAGTTACCGAAGGGCACCCAGATAAGCTATGTGACCAGATATCAGACGCTATTCTAGACACCATTCTGGATAGAGACCCCTATGCCAGGGTTGCCTGTGAGGTAGCAACAACTACTGGATTAGTACTTGTTCTGGGTGAGATTACCACCGATTGCTATATTGAAATTCCTCAGATAGTTCGAGGGGTGGTTCGTGATGTAGGCTATACTAATCCTGAATATGGCTTTGATTATCAGTCGTGCGGGGTAATGGTGTCCATTAATGAACAATCCAGTGATATTGCTCTGGGAGTAGATAAATCACTGGAGGTTAAGTCAAGCCCAGCTACTGATGACTTTAATAAAATTGGCGCTGGTGACCAGGGAATGATGGTTGGCTTTGCCTGTAATGAGACAGATGAGCTTATGCCTCTGCCTATTTCCCTGGCACATAAGCTATGCCGACGATTGGCTCAGGTGAGAAAGGATAATATCATATCCTATCTTCGTCCTGATGGAAAATCGCAGGTAACTGTGGAATATCGGAATGGTATTCCACAACGAATAGATAGTGTAGTAATTGGAGCCCAGCATGACCCTGACGTTAGCCATGATGAAATTGAACGGGATATCATTGAACAAGTAAACAAAGTGGTTATACCTGCCTCGCTGATAGATGATAGGACTAAATTTTATGTTAATGCTACCGGTCGCTTTGTAATTGGAGGACCGGTATCCGATACTGGTTTCACCGGGCGAAAGATTCTGGTTGATACCTATGGTGGCATTGCCCGGCATGGCGGTGGTGCCTTCTCGGGTAAAGACCCGACCAAGGTTGACCGCTCAGCCGCCTATGCCGCCCGCTATATAGCCAAGAATATTGTGGCTGCTGGGCTAGCCGAGCGTATAGAGCTTCAAATCTCGTATGTTATTGGTGTTGCTAGTCCACTCTCTATCTCTATTGAAACCTTTGGTACAGCTAAGGTTGATAATGAACTCATTAAAAACCTGATTAACAAGCACTTTGACCTTAGACCTGAAGCCATTATCCGTAGCTTTGACCTTCGCCGTCCCAT
>CAZMJZ010000126.1:0-3593 GCA_964566845.1 uncultured Dehalococcoidales bacterium
TCCACAGCTAGGGAGGGGTCGCATAGTGGTCTAGTGCGGGCGCCTGCTAAGCGCTTACCCTGGGAAACCGGGGTCGAGGGTTCGAATCCCTCCCCCTCCGCCACATCAGAGTTAATGTGCCCCTAGATAAGGGGTATATTTAAAACAAGTACCGCAGAGTAGAAGGGATATAGAATGACAAAACGTTCTGGAATCCTTACTGGTACGGCTGGAGTGTATTTTGTCGCTTCACAGCTAGCTGCTAAAGATTTCCATGCAGCACCAACCTTTGGTAATGCTCCCTCTGTTGACATTCTCGTCGGGCTTCCAAATGGTGCAGCTACTCTTTCCTTACAGGTAAAAACATCCAGACGGGCGTTACGAACTCGTGGTAGGGGTAATAATAAGCATCCCGACCACTATGAATGGGATGTAGGTGAGAAATCAGCCAAACTGAACCAACCAGACCTGTTTTTTGCTTTTGTAGACCTCAAGGGTGCAAGTTCTGAACTGCCAGACATTTTCATCATTCCATCAAAGATTATCTTTGAGGCATTTGATAGACCCTACTTCAAATCTGGCGTGAAGAGGCGCTGGCGGTATCACCCCAAAATAGATGCAATTTCACAGTTCAAGAATAATTGGAAGATTCTTGCGGACTATCTGCAAAGCAAGGCTCAATCTGTAGTCTCACTATCTGATAGTGATAATGGTTAAGTGACTACGCATTCCCTGGAGCTAGAGACTATGCCTCAATATTATATCTGGACTATAGGTTGCCAGATGAACAAGGCTGAGTCAGAACGGCTTGGAAGCTACCTGGAGCAACAGGGCTATCAGGCTACAGCTATCGCTGAAGAAGCCGACTTAATCGTGCTTAATAGCTGTGTAGTGCGCCAGAGTGCTGAAAACCGCGTCATTAACAAGCTCAATGCGCTTAAATCCCTGAAAAGGTCAAATCCAGGTATAACCCTTGCCCTAACTGGCTGTTTAGTAAACTCAGAGATTGACCAGCTTCGGAAAAGTTTCCCATATGTTGATTACTACTTTAAGCCCGGAGACAACCCACCATGGGTAGAAAAGCAAAACAAACTAGGGGTAATCTTACCCCACCACCCTTCACCCAGCACCTTTGTTACTATCACTCAGGGCTGTGATAATTTCTGCTCCTTTTGTATTGTTCCTTACCGCCGTGGGCGAGAAAGGAGTCGCCCGCTAGCAGAAATAGTCGGTGAGGTTAAAGAACTAGTCTTTCGTGGAGTAAAAGAGGTTACCTTGCTGGGACAAAATGTGGACTCCTATGGGCACGACCTGCCTGATAAACCAGACCTAGCTGACTTATTAAATGAACTAAATACCATAGATGGTTTAGCCCGGATACGCTTCCTGACTAACCACCCCAAGGACATGAGCCCCAAGCTCATTGAGACAGTAGCCTATCTGGATAAGGTCTGCGAGCTAATTTGCCTCCCTGTTCAGTCAGGCGATAATGATATACTAAAGGCAATGAGAAGGGGCTATACCGCCGAGTACTATCGCCAGCTTGTTGAACAAATACGCAATAAAGTAACCGGTGTAGCCCTGAGCACTGATGTCATTGTCGGCTTTCCATCAGAAAGCCCCGGTCAATTTCAGCAAACGTTCAACTTGCTCTCTGAGCTAAGGTTTGATACTGTGCATGTAGCTGCCTATTCACCAAGACCTGGGACTATAGCCTCAAGGAAATTTGAGGATAATGTTCCGCTGGATGAGAAAAGGAAGCGACTACACAAGATTGAGCAATTGCAAGAGAGCATTGCTACTGAAATTCATACCCAATTACTAGGCAAGACCGTTGAAGTTCTGGTAGAAGGGAGGAAAAAGGGTAAGTGGCAAGGTCGCACTCGAAGTGGTAAACTGGTATTCTTCAATGATAATAGCGATTACCTAGGGCAACTGGTGAAAATCAGGATTGAGCACACAAGTCCATGGTCACTACAGGGTAAGGTTGAACTAAATAGCACCAACTAAAATAAGGAGGGGAAATGAAAAGGATTAGTACTTTAAAATTTGGGGTTATAACAGTATTGCTTATCACTCTAATATCCACGAGCGGCTGTTATATAACGGGAGAGCCTGAGGAAGGAGCCGGGTTTGACTGGACGTGGATTATTCTCCTCGTATTACTTATCGGCATGATGTATTTCCTCATGATTAGACCGCAGCGTAAGAGACAAAAGGAACACCAGCAACTGATGGAAGAGCTAAACAGAGGGGATAGAGTAATTACCGCCGGCGGTATCTATGGAGTAATTGAAAGTATCAGTGAGGATAGTGCAGTCCTGAAGGTAGAATCGGGGGCAACAATGAGGGTCGCCATAAGTAGTATAGCCGGTAAGCGAGAGATATAGATATTGTTTATCAACCAACCCAAAGAGAAAATAGCCAGATTAAAAGAGGAGCTAAAGGCGATTATTGTCGCCCATAATTACCAGCGACCTGAAATTCAGGATATAGCTGACTTTGTCGGTGACTCTCTGGAGCTATCACGCAAGTGTACCGAGGTAGACGCCGAGACAATCGTCTTCTGTGGTGTCCGCTTTATGGCTGAAACCGCCGCTATCTTAAACCCTGACCGCACTGTCCTGCTACCAGAGGGCAGTGCTGGTTGTCCTCTGGCAGACATGATTAATATTGATGAACTGAGAGAGTGGAAGCAAAGATACCCCGGGGCATCGGTGGTCTGCTATATTAACTCATCAGCCGAAATCAAAGCTGAAAGCGATATTTGCTGCACCTCAGCCAATAGTGACAAGGTAGTAAACTCAATAGCAAATGATGACATAATTTTCATTCCTGACCAGAACCTAGGCGCCTATACTGCTACCAAGACCAATAAGAGGCTAATTCTCTATCCCGGCTTTTGTTATGTTCACCACCGGCTTAAGCCTGAGCAAGTAAAGCTGGCAAAACAACTCCACCCCGAGGCTCAAGTATTAGTCCATCCCGAGTGCCAGCCAGAGGTAATAGCCATGGCTGAAGCTGCCCTTAGCACCTCACAGATGCTCCGCTATGTTAAGGCAAGCTCACACAAGAGCTTTATTATCGGCACTGAGGAAGGCATACTTCACCGCTTGCGCCTGGAGAACCCAGATAAGTCTTTTTACCTATTAACAAATAACCAAATCTGCACCGATATGAAGAAAACAACCCTGGAGACAGTAGTCCAGACGATGGAGTTCAGACAAAATATTGTAACCGTGCCCGAAGAAGTAAGACTAAAGGCTAAACAGGCAGTTGACCGTATGCTAGCTGTAGTCTAAGGAGAGTCAAATAGAGGTTGACAGAGTCGCCTCTGGTGAGCGAAGCCCCTCTTACATAATTAATTCCCCATCGCCTTTGGCCGAGGTGTACGAAAGGCAAAACTCTTGTATACACCTTTCCCCTTAGTCGACTATAGTTACAGCTCAATCCTTCAACTTTAACTTGTCGGGGGATAAGGTTTCTTCTGAAGATAATTGTGGCAATACATCTTATTATATACAATGAAAATATGGCAACAGTGATGTCTTCAATGTAACATTCTAAGCTTTTGTTCAACCGACGTAAAAATATACTTCTTTGTTACATCTAAC
>CAZMJZ010000127.1:0-3533 GCA_964566845.1 uncultured Dehalococcoidales bacterium
GGAAATTGATGTAGGCAATATCATCGTGGCTACAGGCTTCCAGCAATTTGACCCCGCCCCAATCTACCAGTATGGCTATGGACGCCTTGACAATGTTGTTACTGCACTTGAATTTGAGAGGATGATAAATGCATCAGGACCGACCAGCGGCAAGGTTCTACTCAAAGATGGCTCGGAACCAAAGACGGTTGCCATTATCCACTGTGTAGGTAGCCGAGATAAGAATTATCACGAATACTGCTCACAGGTATGCTGCATGTATTCAATGAAGCTCGGTCACCTGGCAAGAGAGCATATTCCTGGAGCTAAAGTTTATGAATTCTATATTGACATCAGGGCTGTTGGCAAAGCCTTCGAAGAATTCTACAATCGAGTTCTGGATGAAGGCACTATGTTCATTCGGGGTCGCCCTAGCGATATAGTCAGTCAAAATGGCAAGCTTGTTGTTCAATGTGAAGATACCCTAGCCGATTGCCAACGCCTTATCCCTGCAGATATGGTGGTATTGAGCACAGCTCTTGAACCAAATGCGGATGCAGAAGTTGTTGCTCGGTTGTTTTCCTTGAGCCGAAGCGCCGATTCCTTCTTCCTAGAAAAACACCCAAAGCTGGACCCAGTAGCTACAATGAATGATGGTGTCTTCGTAGTCGGTTGTTGCCAGTCTCCCAAGGATATTCCCTCAACTGTGGCTCAGGCTTCAGCCGCCGCTGCACGAGTTCTGGCTATGATTAGCGCTGGTACCATAGAGATTGAGGCTGCCATCGCTTCCATCGATGAGGAGCTTTGCTCCGGCTGCCGTATTTGTAAATCGCTCTGCCCCTACAAAGCTATTTCCTTTGACGAAGAAAAGAAGGTGTGCCGGATCAATGAGGCTCTGTGCAAGGGATGTGGCGTATGCGTGGCATCTTGTCCCAGCGGTGCTATCGCTGGTAAGCATTTCACCACCGAGCAAATCATGGCTGAGATTGAGGGGATATTAGTCTAAACCGAGCTACAAAATATTCACAGTTAAAATACGTTAGCACTAAAGTTTGCTTTACCCCGCAACACTTGGTGCTTGTTACCGGTTACCTACCTCTCAATTTCCTTTCGTAATGTCCTACTAAACCCAGACTAGAACCAATTATAACTCTTCTATGCAACTCAAAGACAGGCGTGCTATAATTTCACCATGAAGGTCTCAAAGCTAGGAGAATTTAGGCTGATTGACCTCCTGTCAAAGATGTCCGATGCCTCCCGGGACAATCAGGTAGCATCCTGGCGGCAACTCCTAATGGGTATCGGTGATGATGCTGCTGCCTGGCAGGGTGATACCTCAACCCAACTAGCTACCACTGATTCCTTTATCCAGGATGTCCACTTTTCCCTGGACATAGCTTCCTGGGAAGACTTGGGGTGGAAAGCAATGGCAAGCAACCTGAGTGATATTGCGGCTATGGGTGGTGTGCCCAGATACGCCCTGGTATCATTAGCTATACCACCCCATACCGAAGTAGAGGATGTTACTGGTCTCTACGGGGGAATGATTGAGCTGGCACAGCAGTTTGGAGTGGCTATAATTGGTGGCGATATTAACAGTGCACCCTTAGTGGCTATTACCATTACTATTCTGGGTTGCACCAAAAGCCGGGATAACCATATACTCACCCGCTCATCAGCTCAGCCTGGTGAGCAGGTAGCCGTTACCGGCTATTTAGGTACTGCCGCTGCTGGCTTGGAAATGCTTACCAAACAATTTCAATTTGCTCCTGAAGCCGCTTCCCTTCTAAAAGAGTCTTTCCTTCACCCCTACCCCAGACTGACTGAAGGGCAACTACTGATAGACCAGGGGGTGAAAACAGCTATAGATATTAGCGATGGATTAATTTCAGACCTGAATCAAATATGTAAATCAAGCCGGGTTGGTGCCAGAATAAAAACTGACCGTGTGCCAATTCAGCCCACGGTTAAAACTAACCTCAGCCAGAAATCCCTTGAACTGGCACTATCAGGAGGAGAGGACTACGAACTCTTGTTTACTGCCAGCGCTGAGGTCATTGACAAGGTAAAAGGAGTTGCCTCTTGCCCGATAACAGTAATCGGCGAAATCGTAGCCGATAACAAGATAACCCTGGTTGATAGCCAAGGAAATCCTTTTAATCTGGGCAAGACAGGTTGGGAGCACTTTATTACGAAATGAAGCTAAATCAGTCACTATAACCATTTCATGGCGTCGTTTATTGGGGAAGTTTGAAGGAGCTTTGCACCTTCAGAAGTAATCGTCCCTCTCCCCTTATCAAGGGGAGAGGGATAAAGGGTGAGGGGTTGGTAAACAATCTAAAAATAGAGTATGAGTTAATTAGTCATAGCCCCGAACAGACGCAACAATTCGGGGTTCGTATCGGTAAGTTAGCCCTACCCGGTGACATTTTTCTCCTCGTCGGTAGCTTGGGAACAGGAAAAACTTGCCTTACTCAGGGTATTGCCTGGGGTTTGGGCATTAAAGAGTATACCATGAGCCCCTCATTTGTCGTGGTTAGGGAACTTTATGGTAGGCTGCCGCTATATCACATTGACCTGTATCGGCTTGACCATCTAGAAGAAATTGTGGAATTAGGCTTGGATGATTACCTATATGGCAATGGTGTTTGTGTCGTAGAATGGGCAGAAAAGGGATTAAGCGTATTGCCAACAGAGCACTTGCTAATTCAAATAAGCTATCTTGCCGATACCGAGCGTAGTTTTCAACTCAAACCCAGTGGCAAACGCTATATAGAAATAGCCGCCCAACTGAAGAACTCAATACCTTGACAGCGCTCATCTCCCCTACTAGAATTACAACAAATAACAGCCCTGTTAATTTAACACCATAGATTAAATATGTGACCGAGGAGACTAAGAAATGAACAAGTACAAAAGTCTAGCCAAATACGCTGCAACCTTAACTCTTGTCATTAGCTTGATGATTATAACCTTCCCTTCACCGGCTTTAGCTTTAGAACCTCCCGAAGAGGAATGGGATAAGACATTCGGTGGCACAAACTATGATAGGGGCCGCTCAGTCGAGCAGACATCGGATGGTGGCTATATCATAGCTGGCAGGACAAATTCTTACGGTAATGGCGATGACGATGTCTGGCTGATAAAGACCGATTCCAGCGGTAATAAGGTTTGGGATAAGACATTTGGTGGCATAAACTATGATTGTGGCTACTCAGTCAAGCAGACATCAGATGGTGGATATATAGTAGCTGGCGAGACAAACTCTTACGGCGCTGGGGCTTCTGACGTCTGGCTGATAAAGACTGATTCCAGCGGCAATAAGGTATGGGATAAGACATTCGGTGGCATAAACTATGATTGTGGCTACTCAGTCAAGCAGACATCAGATGGTGGATATATTATAGCTGGCGGGACAGACTCTTACGGTAATGGCGATGACGATGTCTGGCTGATAAAGACCGATTCCAGCGGTAATAAGGTTTGGGATAAGACATTTGGTGGCATAAACTATGATTGTGGCTACTCAGTCAAGCAGACATCAGATGGTGGAT
>CAZMJZ010000128.1:0-3513 GCA_964566845.1 uncultured Dehalococcoidales bacterium
TTTTACCTACTAGAATGTCATCCGGACCTACTTCAGCACCAATCCGAATAATTCCTGTTTCATCAAGCTCACGCAGACTTTCTTCACCTACATTAGGTATATCCCTAGTAATTTCTTCGGGGCCTAACTTAGTATTCCGTGCTTCAATCTCATGCTTCTCAATATGAACAGAAGTAAACTTGTCCTGTTCAACCAGACGATTGCTAACAATGATAGCGTCCTCAAAATTATAGCCTTCCCAGCTCATAAAGGCACACAGCACATTCTGTCCCAGAGCTAATTCTCCTTCCTCGGTGGCTGAGCTATCGGCTAGAAGCTCATCCGGTTCTATCCGATCACCCTTACTCACTGTAGGGCGCTGATTGATACAAGTCCCTTGATTAGTGCGCGTAAACTTCATGAGCTGATATATCTTATCATCGTCTTTATCATCAGTAACCACAATTTGTGAGCTAGTAACTGAAGTTACTACTCCCGAATTTTGGGCAAATAACACCTGACCACTACGCTTAGCCGCTTCAATTTCCATGCCTGTAGCTACTAAAGGTGCCTCAGGGCGAAGCAGGGGCACAGCCTGACGCTGCATATTAGAGCCCATTAGGGCACGATTAGCATCGTTATGTTCTAGGAAAGGGATTAATGATGTAGAAACACTGAATATCTGTTTAGGTGATACATCCATTAGCTGGATTTTATTAGGAGACTCCAGAAGGTAGCGGTCACCCAGCCTAGCTTCAATCTTTTCTTCTACAAATTGATTATTATCGTCAAGCCGGGCATTAGCCTGAGCAATGGTATATTCATCCTCTTTATCGGCGGTTAGGTAGATTACCTCATCAGAGACAAAGGGTTTTACCTTTATAGTACGAGGAGATAGGTGGGATAGTCTGATAGCAAGCTCAGGAGTAATGGCATCTCCAGCCTCTGCTATAGTATTGTCGTTGTCATCAATCACCGCTTCCCGCGTTATCTTACCCAGTACTGAATCGTAGGTACTGTTTACTTCAGCAATAACCTTGCGATACGGTGTCTCTATGAAACCATAGTTATTAATTATACTGTAGGTGGCTAGAGAGCCAATGAGACCAATGTTAGGTCCCTCTGGTGTCTCAATAGGACAGATTCTCCCATAGTGAGAAAAGTGGACATCACGGACATCAAAGCCGGCACGCTCACGAGATAGACCTCCTGGTCCCATTGCTGATAGGCGACGCTTATGAGTTAGCTCAGCCAGTGGGTTGGTTTGATCCATAAACTGTGATAGCTGTGAGCTGCTGAAGAACTCCCTGACGGCGGCTACTATAGGGTGAATGTTGACCAAAGCGTCGGGAGTAACTGCTTCAGTGTCAATAATACTCATACGCTCCCTGGTTACTCGCTCCATACGTAGTAGCCCAATGCGAAACTGGTTTTGCATCAACTCACCCACAGTGCGCACCCGCCGATTGCCCAGGTGGTCAATATCGTCAGGGCTATCACTGCCATTGTTAACCATAATGATGCGCCTGACTATTTCTATAATATCTTCTGTGGTTAGAGTTCCCTGATTTTCCGCAACCTTTAGCCCTAATCGCTTATTAAGCTTATATCGACCAACCTCGCCTAGGTCATAACGCTGGGAATTAAAGAACAGGTTGTTCATCAGTTTTTTAGCATTTTCAATGTTGAGTGGGTCACCAGGGCGCAATTTTTTATAGATATCCATCAGGGCACTAGTCTCATCCCTAACCAATGGTTCACGCTCAATCGTTGACCTAATGTACTGGTGCTCAGAAAAGCTATCCTCTTTGTGGAATAAGTTGAGCAATTGCTCATCACTACTGTAACCAATAGCGCGCAACAGTGTAGTAATAGGAATCTTCCGTTTGCCGTCTATCTTGGCTGAGATTACATTCCGGTTGCTGGTTTCAAACTCCAGCCAAGCACCGCGAGTAGGGATTAGCTTAGCTTGACATAATTGACGACCACTAGGAGTATCTTCCTCAATGGTGAAATAAACGCCTGGTGAGCGGAGTAACTGGCTTACTACTACCCGTTCGGCGCCACTAATAATAAAGGTGCCTTTGGCTGTCATCAATGGAATGTTACCGAAAAACAGTTTTTTTTCTTTAATTTCCCCCGTTTCCTTAACTAGCAACTGTGCCCTCACATAGAGGCGAGCTGAGTAGGTTAAGTCACGATGGCGGCAATCTTGCTCGGTGGTATAAGGCCCACGGAATTCATAGTCTTTGAAGCTAAGCTCCAGCCTGTTGCCAGTGAAGTCTTTAATGGGGAATGTTGCTTCTAGTAATTGCTTTAGCCCTTTTTCTTGAAATCTCCGGAATGACTCCAGTTGTACTTGAATTAGATTGGGTATATCTAGTATTTGGGGCAGCTTGGCATAAGATTTTCGGGGAATAGGCGTCATTTTCCCTTCAGTATGTGCTGGTGACACAAGAACCATCTCTTTCTTTACTCCTTAAATAGACACACGAAACTTATTTATTGGGGTACTACACTAAAGTAAAATTTGCGGATGACGATGAGAGATAATAAGGCAAAGCCGCAAGAAGTTTAATCACAAACCCCTATAATACCATTATTCCCAGCGTTTGTCAATAGCGAGGAGGGAGATTGTTTAGCAACTCTTCAAAAAGACTTTGTCCTGAAGCTAGGCAGCCAGACTCAAAGCCATTATAATTAAAACAAAAGACCGGAGGTTGGAGCATGGCAAAGGTAAGGTGCAAAGAAACAAGAGTAGACAGTTTCTTTGGTAACTTCCTCTATGACCAGAAGGTATCAAGAAACCATTTCTTAAGGAAGCTAAATATGGAATAAAGAAAGCACTCCGGAACCATAACCTAAACCTAAAAACCACCCCAAAAAGGGGATAGCGGACTAAAACTACCCGTTGCTAAACGACCTCAGTATACTAGCTTCACTTCATAGCTAGATTGTGCTATAATCATATTAATGGCTGCCTTATCATCATGTGAAATTTACTCGGGGTGGGTAGCCTCTTATTTTATAGTTAGAATCTGCTTGGGTTTCCTCATCTCCACTCAACAGTCCGTTCTACTTTATTTATCATCTCACAATCAACAAGGGGGTAAAGACTAGCTATGCCACAGGATACGACCTCTCCAACTGAGCCATTGAATAATGAGTATACCGCCGAGGATATTCATGTCCTTGGTGGGCGGGAAGCGATACGCCGCCGCCCAGGTATGTATATCGGCAGCACTGACCAGCGAGGTCTACATCATCTGGTCTATGAAATCGTCTACAACAGTATTGATGAAGCTATGGCTGGGTGCTGTACAAAAATCGTAGTCACTATTCAAAAAGATAACGCCGTTAGAGTTGAAGATAATGGGCGCGGCATTCCGGTAGAAATTCATCCGGCTACCAATGTATCAGCCCTGGAGACAGTAATGACTACACTGCACGCCGGGGCAAAATTCGGTGGCAAGATATACCAGGTATCAGGCGGACTACACGGGGTAGGTGCCTCGGTAGTAAATGCTCTTTCCT
>CAZMJZ010000129.1:0-3477 GCA_964566845.1 uncultured Dehalococcoidales bacterium
GGGTCACGAAAGTAAAGCCCGGTCTCCTTATCCAGGTGAATTATGGCACGAATAAATTTATCAGGCTCTGCCGAAGCTGACTTCAACAGTAGGGAGCCAGTCATTTTTAGATGTATAACCAGTGCCTCGCCGCTGGTTAGATTAAAGATGAGGTATTTGCCCCGACGCCTAACATCGGTTATCCTTTTCCCAATCAAGCGAAAGCAGAATTCTTCCGCCGAGGGCTGGCGCACTATCCCACCCCAGAATAGGGTAACGCCGGTAATGTGGTGATTGACAAGGTGTGGTAGCAACTCATTCTTTATCGTTTCTACCTCAGGCAACTCAGGCATTTTAGTTACTGCATCTCTCCCCAGTTGTTACCCGTTTTCATATCCACCTTCAAAGGAACGCTAAGCTCTAAAGCGGTAGACATTATTTCACGAAGGAGTTGGCTCATCTCTTCCAGCTCATCCTCGGGCACCTCAAGGACGAGTTCATCGTGCACCTGAAGCAGCATCTTACTTTTCAGTTGGCGCTCTTGCATCTCCCGGTGCAAGTTAACCATAGCTACCTTTATAATGTCGGCTGAGGTTCCCTGCACCGGCATATTTATTGCCATACGCTCAGCGGCTTCCCTGACCTGTCGGTTGGAGGAGTTGATTTCGGGGATAAAGCGTCTTCTACCCAGTAGTGTTTGGACATAGCCTTCCTTCCTTGCCTGTTCCTTGGTGGATTCAAGATATTGCTTTACCCCGGAGTACTTTTCAAAATAGGAGGCAATGAACTGGGCAGACTCCTCCCGTGATAGCTCCGTTGCCTGCTCCAACCCGTAATCGCTCATACCATAGATGACGCCAAAATTAACTGTTTTAGCTAAACGGCGCATATCTGGTGTTACCTGTGAGGCATCCACGCCAAAGACCTGGGCAGCAGTAGCAGTATGAATATCTTCATCTCGGCGGAAGGCACCAAGCAGGCTTTCGTCCTGAGACAGGTGAGCCAGAGCACGAAGGTCAATCTGTGAGTAATCCCCAGCCATAAGGCGAGAACCGAATGGAGTAATAAAGGCCTGCCTTACCTGTTTCCCTAGTTCACTACGGATAGGAATGTTTTGTAGGTTAGGCTCACTTGAGGAAAGCCGACCAGTAGCTGTCCGCGTCTGGTTAAAGCTGGTATGCACCCGACCTGTTTTAGGGTTTATTAAGCTGGGTAGAGCATCCGTATAGGTTGACTTGAGCTTAGCTAACTGGCGGTAATCCAGGGTAAATTCTATTACGGGGTGGGTTCCGCGTAACTCTTCCAACACTGAAGCTCCGGTAGAAAAGCCGCTCTTTGTCTTACGACCTAGTGGTAGTTTTAGTTCCTGGGCAAGGACAGAACCCAATTGCTGAGACGAGTTTATATTGAAACGGTGACCGACAGAATTATATATTTCAACTTCCAGTTTCATTAATTGCTCGCCGAGGCGGTGTGACATCTGCCTCAGTAATTCTATATCCAGGGCTACCCCGTTCCTTTCCATAGAGGTAAGCACCGTCACCAACGGCATTTCAACCTCGGAGAATAACTGCCACAGCCCTTGCTGGCGTAGCTCTGCTTCAAACAAATCTTTTAATTGCCGGGTAACGTCCGCATCAGCACAAGCATAATCGGCAGCCTGACTCACCTCTACCTGGGACATAGATATCTGCTTAGCCCCTGAGCCAATAAGAGTAGTGATTGGTATCATTTCAATGCCCAGCCGGCTGAAAGCAAGGGCTTTCAAGCCTAGGGATTTCTCACCCAGAAGGTAAGCCGCGACCATAGTATCAAAATTAAGGTTGTTAACGGTCACCCCACATTCAGCCAGCACTGTCATATCATACTTACCATTGTGGGCGAATTTAGCTAGATTAGCGTCTTCCAGTGGGAGCTTGAGCCTATTTAGGACTTGTTCTAGCGGTAATTGCTCTACCTGCCCCCAGCCGACATGACCGACAGGGATATAGTAAGCCTCGCCTGGGGCTGGCGATAGAGATATACCTACCGGCTGGGCTAGCATAGCATTTACGCTTGTCGTTTCTAGGTCAAAGGCAAAGGAATTAGTTGATGAAAGACGACTTATCAGTTCATCAAGCGCTGAGGTGTCATTTATTATATGGTAAGCTCGCCGGGGTAAGATTTTAACTTCAGCGGTGGTTTCGGGCGTTACCTTTTCTGTTTCTAGCTCAGGCAGTTTTGGCAGCAGGCTAGAAAATTCCAGTTCGCGGAAAAGCTCGGTTACCAAGTAGCGGTCATAGTGGCTAACCTGACAGTCAACCAGATTAAGAGTAATTGGAGTTTGCTTAATAATGGTAGCCAACTCCTTACTCTGGCGGGCAATGGCTTCATTTTCCCGTAATAGAGCCTGGAGTTTAGGTGCAGTTACTTCGTTTATATGGTCATAGATTTGGTCTATAGAGCCAAATTGCCGGAGGAGCTTGACGGCAGTTTTTTCACCTATGCCTGGGACGCCGGGAATGTTATCCGATGCGTCGCCTACCAGCCCCTTAAAGTCGGCAATCTGCTCAGGCTTGATGCCATATTTCTGGCTTACAGCCGCTTCATCGTAGAGCATAGTGTCACCAAAGACTCGCCTCGGGGTAAGCACCCTTACTCGGGGTGACACCAGTTGCATAGCATCAGCATCACCGGTAACAATGATAGTATCAATGTCCTGGTCACTGGCCTGGTGGCTGAGGGTACCTAAGACATCGTCTGCCTCATAGTCATCAAGCTCAAAAATAGGGATATGGAAGGCTTCTACCAGTTGCCTTACCCGTCCTAACTGATTGACCAGCTCATCAGGAGTTGGGGGTCGCTGTGCCTTATACTGGTCAAACATTTGATGCCTGAAGGTAGGGGCTGCCTTATCAAAGGCAATGGCATAGTGAGTGGGTTCCAACTCATTAATTGCCTTCAGCAGCATAAGGGCAAAGCCGTAAACAGCACCAACCATCTCACCGGTCTTGCTTACTGTCAGTGGTGGCAAAGCGTGGAAGGCACGGTGGACAAGGGCATTACCATCAAATAGCAATAAGAGCGGCTTTTTCACAGGTTTATTATAGCAGAGTGGGAAGTATTACGGTTAGTGGAGTGAGTAAAGCCCGTGTTGGGCGACCCGTTAGGGCAGGCCCTAAAGGGGCGCAGCGTTTTGCCTGGCGGGATAATGATTTATCAACCTCTATAGAAATCAAGGAGTGCTCTAAGATTGTGTTCTACTAACTGATAAATTTCTGGAAATTCTCCTTTTGTAAACACTTCAAGTACTTGTTCATAGGCTTTGATTGCCTTTTTCATATACTCGGCTTTTTCTAATCTAATAGTCCCAATCTCATATGCTCTGTTTCCAAGCCTCAATAGTGCCGCAGGCACCGCTGAGAAAGTAGCTATCATCTCTTCAAAGACATCTAAATCTGATATTTCTCCTTTAGGTTTAATTATATATTCCAGATAGACTTCTTCCGCCTTAACTTT
>CAZMJZ010000130.1:0-3456 GCA_964566845.1 uncultured Dehalococcoidales bacterium
ACCCCCTGGGCACAGGAAAAGCTTTACCAGGTTATCAACCACCGCTATAATGCCCGGCTGGCGACAGTAGTTACCACCCGTTGTGCCCTGGATGAAATTGAAAATCCCATCAGTTCAAGATTCAGCGACCCCAAACTCAGCGTGGTATGGAATATCATTGCTCCTGACTACCGGACTGATGCCACATCTAGCCGAAAGAAAACAACTCGTGGTGGCAAGAAAGGACGCTGGAGCTAAGAAATCGCAACCAAAGCCGTTTATTAGGAATACAAAACCTAAACTTGCATAGCCAGAGGTTTTTTTAGTAGAATAAATTGATTTTCATGTAGAGAGAAGCCGTGGAAATGATAAATCTTCCCGTCCTTGTTCTAAATCAGAGCTATGAGCCGCTTAACATATGTAGAGTCCGGCGAGCAGTGGTATTACTCCATCGAGGTAAGGCTGAGATGTTAGAGAATGGCACTGGCTTTATCCACTCAGCTAGTCATGCTTTCTCCGTACCTTCAGTAATCCGACTTGCTTATATGATTAAGCGTCCCCGAACTGAGAGGAAGCTAACTCGCCTCGAGGTTTTTAACCGCGACCAATATACCTGTCAGTATTGTGGTAAGGAAACCAGGCAACTCACCTTGGACCATGTTATTCCCCGATATCAATGCGGCGAACATAGCTGGGAAAATGTGGTTAGTGCCTGCACACTCTGTAACCGTCGTAAGGCGGGCAGAACCCCTGAACAAGCTAAGATGAGATTAATCCGTCAACCTAATCCCCCACGGGGGGACATGCCTTTCTACATCCCCTACCACTATCTACAAACCCAGAACGAATGGCAAAAATATCTCCCACAATGAAAACCATTTTTCACTGGTTTACAATAGAAACCTCACCAATAGGCAATTCTAGAGTCGCCTTACTCTCCAGTTGAACTATCACCGTTTCCTTCAATAGGTTACTCCCGATTACACTGGCTTCACCCATAGGTGTAGATACTCGCTGACCCTCCTTGGGCAATTTCCCCTTCATATTATGGTATTGCTCATTCTCATAGACTAAGCAACACAATAATCTACCACAAACACCTGATATCTTCATTGGGTTAAGGGGTAAATCCTGCTCCTTTGCCATCCGAATAGAAACCGGGGCAAACTCGCTTAAGAAACTTATGCAACATAGATGACGACCACACCTGCCAAAACCGCCTAACAGCTTGGCTTCATCCCTTGGCCCCACTTGCCTTAGTTCCACCCGTACCTTAAAACTGTTGTTTAATTCCCGAACCAGTTCACGGAAATCAACCCTCTGGCCAGCACTAAACAGAAATGTAAGGCGGCTGCCATCAAGATTATATTCAGCAGATAGCAGTTTCATTGGCAAACCAAGTTTGGCAATCAGTTTGCTGCACTCAACTAAAGCCTCCCGTTCCTGAGTCTCAAATTCGTGGGCTCGTTTAACGTCCTCAGGCTCTGCCTTACGTAATATCGGCTTCAGCGGCATGGTCACCTCGCTGGCTAATACCTGCTTGGGGGAGATAACTACTCGCCCCAACTCCATACCACGACTTGTACTGACTACTATGTAGTCATTTACCTCAAGCTCAATACCTGCCGGGTCGAAGTAATATACTTTACCGGCTCGTTTGAAACGTATGCCAACAATATCAGCCATATTTTACTGAAATACACCTCCTGGGTATATCAAGCATTAACACCTCCATCACCAGACGCGGATTGGCATTCTGTCTAAGCTGCTCTCCAGCCGCCTGAAGGCTACCAATGACAGCCTTTATCTGAGCCAAGCTATAACTCCTAGCCACCTCAATTAGCCTAGCTTCAAGGTCAATATTAGTAATAATATCACTGCAATCTTCCTTAGTTAATAACAGGTCACGCCACCAGTCAAGCCACAAATCTAGTTCCTCCTGAACCGAGTCCCTACTTTGGCTAAACTGAGCTGCCAACTGAGCGGCATAAGCAAAACGCTCCTCATAATCAGCATCAGTAATAATAAGTAGTCTATCTATGCTCCTAGCACGACGCTCGAACAAATCATCATCCAGTGCAGCCGATACTGCCCAACCCAAGCAGCCATGACAAAGCCTAGCCAAGAGATTAGCTTTTTGTAACTCAATACCCCAGCCGTTATTAAGGGCAGCCTCTATCTTATTAGCTGACATAGGCGATAACTTCAGCCGCTGGCAACGAGAAACAACAGTGGCTGGCAGGAGTCCGTCATTAGTAGTTAACAGGATAAAGATTACCTCGCCTACAGGCTCTTCCAGTGTTTTTAGTAGGCAGTTAGCCGCTTCAGTTGATAATCGCTCAGCCCCATCAATAATAAATACCTTGCACCTCCCTTCAAAGGGTGGCAAACTAGCTGAGTGCTGCATTTGTCTAATCTGGGCAATCCCAATCTCTACCCTGGACTTAGCCTCGGCTGAATCCATATTTTGGGTCAAACCTATAATCTGGACATCAGCATGATTAGCCGAAGCTATTTTTTGACACGAAGCGCATTCACCACAGGGGGGGGTGTCTGCCGCGCAGTTCAACGCTTGTGCCAGATTTAGAGCCAGGGTCATTTTGCCCACATGAGGCGGCCCAACTAAAAGATAGGCATGAGCCACCATTCCTCTTTCCAGACTACTATGGAGCAAAGTTATAACCATAGGTTGCCCAATTAGTTGCCACATATCTTAAAATTCCTTGCGCATAATTGTCAGTAATAACTCTTTAGCTTACTTCCTTCCAACCATGCACTTTATATATTAACCTTCCTCTATTCTCCTTTCGCCGGTGTTTAAGTAAAGTCCCCACTCTATCTATGCCCAAACTAAGAGGTTGTTTATCAGGGGAAGTCTGAAGGGGTCAAGCTCACCAGAGGTGAGGTTGACAAACAATATTTAAACTAAATCACACCTGGTCAGGTCATTCAAGGTCTCCCGGCGCCGAATTAGACGCGCCTTACCGTCCTTGACCAGAACCACAGCCGGCTTAAATGAGGCGTTATAATTGCTTGCCAATGATAGGCAATAGGCACCACAACCAGGTATAGCTATAATATCACCGGCTGAAACCGATGGCAAATTAATATCTTTAACTAGTATATCACCAGACTCACAAAACTTGCCAGCAATAGTAACCTTGTCTACTTTCTTTTCCAACATCTTATTAGCCACCAATGCCTCGTATTTAGCTCCGTAAAGGGCAGGGCGGATATTGTCAGCTATACCGCCATCCACCGAAATATAGCGCCTGATACCAGGTATGTCCTTTACCACACCCACTTTATATAGTGCCACCCCAGCCCGCCCCACTATTGCCCTTCCTGGCTCAATAATAAGTCGCGGCAATGTCAGCTTCAACTCCCGGCATTTACTAATAATCTTGGATGTTATCACCGCCGCATATATGGATACCGGTGGCGCTGGAGACTCCAGGGTATACTGAATAGCAAAGC
>CAZMJZ010000131.1:0-3402 GCA_964566845.1 uncultured Dehalococcoidales bacterium
TTGAATGATGACGAACTCGGTGAACTAGCTAACCTTGCCATCGAGCGTAGCCTCACGCCCGGTGAGTTCGTTTTCTGGGACGGCGATGCCCCTGACTGGTTCTACATGGTCGTTGAAGGCAAAGTAAAGGTTTTAAAACACTCCTCGCTGGGGAGAGAGTTCACCATATCATTTTTCGGCCCTGGTGAAATGTTTGGCGAGGTAGCCGTCTTTGAGAACAAGCCCTATCCTGCTTCAGCTCAGGCCGTAACTAAAACCAATGTAATGGGAATTAAGAGAAAGGACTTCCTGGCTTTTCTTGCCAATCGCCCTCAGGTTGCCCTGATGATTATTGATGTCCTAGGGGGTCGGCTAAGGGATGCTCAGGGCCGCCTTAGAGATTTTGCCGGAGAGAGGGTTGAGCAGCGCCTTGCCAGTGTACTCTTTATGCTTTCGGCAAAGCTTGGACCTGCTCTCCCATTTACTCGACAGGAAATCGCTGAAATGGTGGGAACCACTACCGAGACAGCCATCCGGGTGATGAGTCAACTGAAAGACAGAGGAATTGTTCGTTCCGTTCGCGGTAAAGTGATTATCCTCGACGAGGAGAAACTCAGACTGCTAGGTGAAGGGCCACCACGAGTATAGAACCATAAGACCATTGCACTACTTCGGTTTATACCTCCAACGTAAACACCTACTAATAACTCCCCACTATATATGATTCAAATCATAGTCGGTGACGTCAATAAGTTTTACTATTGGTGTAAAAATTAAAACTCAGACATCCATCACTAGAGGAGGTGACAGAAATGACCAACCAATGTCCCGGGCGGAATCCCCGAAATCTACGAGCGGCACTATACAAATGCCCGAACTGTGGTGCCGAGGTTGAAATCTTTTCTGACGAAATGAGAGTGAAATGTGGTGAATGTGGTGAGTATGTCTATAGTGAGAGGATACCGTCTTGCATTGATTGGTGCGCTTCAGCCCGCCAATGCCTGGGAGAGGAGAGGTGGAAGGAGTTAAAGGGGGAGGGTAATAGGGAGTGATCCCTATGGCGGAGACAACGCTTGGATTTCACTAGGGAGGTTAAAGGTAGGCATATGAACAGGACACTGGAAGAAGAACTAGAAGCATCTTTGGTTGACGGCAGGCTCCCTTGCGCGGTAGCGTTCAAGATAGCCAGGAAGCTGAAAGTCACCCCCCAGACAAGTTGGTGAAGCTGCGAACAAGCTAGATATAAAGATCGTTAGTTGCCAGTTGGGTTGTTTCCCTTAACATTTATGATAACCCTTCTCTGATGAACCCGAGATGGCTTCAGTAGAAAAGACAACTCCTTGCTTCTAAAAGTATAAGACTTATCAAAGATAAAAATATTTGAACGGCAGCGAATAATTACGAATCTGCCGTTAGTCAACCGTTAGCGGAAGTGTGAGATGACAACGAAAACCATGAGAAAAATCATCAGAATTGACGAAGAGAAGTGTAACGGCTGTGGTCTCTGCGTGCCAGCCTGCGCTGAGGGGGCTCTTCAGATTGTCGATGGCAAGGCAAAGCTCGTTAGCGAGAAATATTGTGATGGTCTTGGTACCTGCTTTGGGGAATGCCCCCAGGGAGCCATCACTATTGAGGAGAGAGCCGCTGAGAAGTTTGATGAGGAGGCGATGAAGCTCCACCTGGAGGAGAAGAAGCATATTATGGAAGAGCTTCCCTGTGGTTGTCCCTCGACTACAGTTACCCAGTTTGAGAGAGAAGAGTCAACAGGAAGTTCCCCAGGAGAGGTGACAGGTCAGCCATCAATGCTCGGTCACTGGCCGGTCCAGCTTGTCCTTGTTCCTCCGACAGCCTCTTTTCTTAAAGGAGCTGACATGGTGTTGGCTGCAGACTGCGTTCCCTTCGCCTATGCTGGCTTTCATCAGGACTTCATAAAAGACCGTACGGTATTGGTTGCCTGTACCAAACTGGATGACTTCCAGGCTCACTTGAAGAAGCTGACCGATATTGTGAGCCATTCATCCTTAAAGAGCCTGACCGTGGTGCACATGGAGGTGCCTTGTTGTGCGGGACTGGTCTATATGGTGAAACAAGCAATGCAGTTAGGGGGCAAAGATATTCCCCTTAAGGAGGTAACTATAGGGATTAAAGGTGCCCGAAAGTCCTAAAGGCAAGAAGAGGCATTATGTTAAGGGAACCGTTGGGCGGCACCTCCTGCTTTTGGTAAAACGTGTTTTGTAATCTTTGTCAATATATCGCCTGGAGGGCTGGGAAGCGGTACCTTATTTAGAGCAGTGAACTAAAGAAAGGAGGAAATGAAATATGGAAACGGGTTATATTCGTAAATAATTCAAGCAGGGGTTTAACAAACCCAGACCATCTGAAATGGGAAATACTGTAATTACATCATTTAATAAAGGAGGTACAAAGTGGGCAACACACAGGAAAATTTACAATCAGCTTTTGCTGGGGAAAGCCAAGCCAACCGAAAATACTTATTCTTTGCTGAGAAAGCGGAAAAGGAAGGTCATCCACAGATAGCCAGGCTATTTCGGGCTGTAGCCGAGGCGGAGACGGTTCATGCCTACAATCATCTTGAGGCTATGGGTGGCATTGGGTCAACCAAGGATAATCTGATGGCTGCCATCAGTGGGGAAGAGTATGAATTCAAGGAAATGTATCCCGAGTTCACTAGGCAGGCTGCCTCAGAAAAAAATATGGAGGCTCGGACTAGCTTTGAATATGCCATTGGAGTAGAGAAGATTCATCACGACCTGTACCAGAAGGCACTTAAAGACCTTGAGGCAGGAGAGCAGCTAAAAGATGAGCCTTACTTCATCTGCCCGGTATGCGGCTATACTGTCGCCGGAGAAGCTCCCAAGCACTGTCCTATGTGTGGTGCTCCCGGCAGCCAATTCAAGCGTGTGGAGTAGGAAATGTGCTTAAAAACAGGCAATGCAGTTAGCTAGCAAAGATATCCCTCTCAAGGAGGTAACTATCGGAATTCGAGGTGACCAGAAGTCCTAAAGGTGGGAAGAGGCATTATGTTAAGGGAACCATTGAGCAGCAATTCTTGTTTGTAGTAAAATATGCTGTGCATTATTTGTCAATATGCCATTTAGAGGTCTGGGAAGCGGGACCTCAGTTGAGATAATAAGCTACCAGGAGGTGAACTATGGTAATGGAAAGATGGAGACCGGGGAGGGGACTAATTCCCTGGAGACCATTCAGCGAGCTAGAGGAGATGGAACGGCGATTTCAGGATATCTTTGGTCGGTCGTTTCTACCCTCAGTGTGGAGGCGCATCCCTACGATGGAGATGGGGTGGGCACCGGCCATAGAGGTGTTTGAGAAAGAGGATAAGTTTGTGGTGAAGGCTGAACTCCCCGGGATGAAGGAAGAAGACATAGATATCTCGGTTGTCGG